>JBOGJB010000516.1:0-11435 GCA_050745085.1 Vicinamibacterales bacterium | reverse complement strand
ACGCGGATGCTCTTGTTGATCTCGCCGAACTCCTCGCTGTAGCCCGCTTCCTTCAGCTTGGCGCGGGCGCCCGCCTCGTCCACGAGGTCGATCGCCTTGTCCGGCAGGAAGCGGTCGGTGATGTAGCGGCTCGATTGGAAGACCGCGGCTTCGAGCGCCTCGTGCGTGTACTCGACGTGATGGAACTGCTCGTAGCGGTCCTTCACGCCCATCAGGACCTCGATCGTCTCGCGCTCGGTCGGCGGATCGACCTTGTTCGCCTGGAACCGGCGCTCGAGCGAGCGGTCCTTCTCGATGTACTTGCGGTACTCCGACGGCGTCGTCGCGCCGATGCAGCGGATCTCGCCGCGCGAGAGCGCCGGCTTGAGGATGTTGGCGGCGTCGAGCGACCCCTCGGCCGAGCCCGCGCCGACCAGCGTGTGCAGCTCGTCGATGAACACGATGATGTTCTGGTTCTCGGTGAGCTCCTTCATGATCGCCTTCAGGCGCTCCTCGAACTGGCCGCGGTACTTCGTGCCGGCGACGATCAGCGAGATGTCGAGCGCGAGGATGCGCTTGTCGGCGAGGAAGTGCGGCACGTCGCCGCAGACGATCTTCTGCGCGAGCCCTTCGACGATGGCGGTCTTGCCGACGCCCGGCTCGCCGATGAGGACCGCGTTGTTCTTCGTGCGGCGGCAGAGCACCTGCTGGACGCGCTCCAGCTCCTGGTGGCGCCCGACGAGCGGGTCGAGCAGGCTCTTCATCGCCGCTTCGGTCAGATCCCGGCTGAACTCGGCGAGGAGCGGCGTCTCCTTGACGCGCGTCAGCGTCGTCTTCTCGTTGAGGAGCTGGACGATATCCTCGCGGACGGTGTTGAGGCGCATCCCTTTTTCCATCAGGATGGTCGCCGCCACCGAGCGCTCCTCGCGGAGGATGCCGAGCAGCAGATGCTCGGTGCCGATGTAGTTGTGCAGCAGACGGTCCGCCTCTTCGGCGGCATACTGGAGGACTCGCTTGGCCTCGGCGCTGAACGGAATCTCGACCGAGGTGGACACTTTCTCGCGGAAGACCGTGCGTCCTTCTATTTCTTTACGGATGGTCTCGAGCGAGAGATGGGAGCGTGCGAAGATCCGGCTGGTCAGTCCCTTGCCTTCACGGATCAGCCCAAGGAGCAGGTGCTCGGTCTCGATCGAAATGCTCCCGAGCTGGCTGGCTTCATAGCGTGCGAAAAACAGCACGCGCCGCGCGCGTTCCGTGTACCGTTCGAACATTCGCCGTTCCTAGGTAAATGGGTTCGAGTGTGCTGGCATCGGCGAACCTTGTAACCGCATTATACGGCATAGCTAGCTCAGGGCCAACCGGCGCATCGTGGTAAGTGCGGATTCTAAGCCACTTAGCGTAACCGCTTGGGCGGACGCCCAATTTGTCAAGGGACAGATCTGCGTGAGAACGGAGCTATTTGTTACAGTTTTGGCGACCTTTTGTTCACGCGCGGCGCGCGTCGATCGCGCGACGAACGATCGCATCCGGGCGAAAGAGCTGCATCGATCGCACGCACCTGCACTGTTCGACATACTGACCAACGACACCGGACCGCGGATCGATCTTCGACCGGGCGATTAGCAGGCCTGCGGCGGCGCCGCGCGTCTCGCCGGGCCCTTGAGTACGCGCCCGGGCGTCGCGCCGGTCAGCACGCCGTCGCGGATGATAGGGACACCGTTGACGATGACGTGGTGAATGCCGACCGAGTACTGGTGTGGATCGGTGTACGTCGCGCGGTCCGCGATCGTCGCCGGGTCGAAGACTGTGAGGTCGGCACACATCCCTTCGGCGATGCGCCCGCGCTCGCGCTGTCCAATCTGATCGGCGGACATCGACGTCATCCGCCGGATCGCATCCTCCGGCGTCAGCACCTTCAGCTCGCGCACGTATCGGCCGAGTACGCGCGGGAACGTACCGTAACTCCTCGGATGCGGATGCCCGATGCCGTAGCCCACCGGGTCGCCGTCGGTGTCGAACATCGTCAGGGGATGCCGCATGATCCGGACGACGTCGTTCTCGTCCATGCTGTGGTAGATGGCGCTGAACCCGCCCTTGAGCTGCAGCTCGATCGCGAGCTGGATGCCCGCCTCGATCGTGTCGGGCAGGCCGCGGTCGCGCGCCAGGTCCGCAAGCGTCCGGCCGTCGTAGCGGCGGTCGGACGGCAGCGTGCGAAACTGGATGTTCGCCAGATCGGCCCCGCCGCGTTCGACGGTAAAGATCCGCTTCATGTCTGCCTCGAGCTTGGCGCGCGTGGCGGGATCGGCCGCGCGCTTCGCGAACGCGTCCCGCCCGCCGGCCAGCGCCCACTGCGGAAAGAGAACGCTCGAGCCGGTGCTCGAGGCCGTGTAGGGATACATGTCCAGCGTGACGTCGAGCCCCTCCGTCCTCGCTGCGTCGATCATCGCGAGGCTCTTCGCGCTCCAGCCCCATTGCGGTTTGCCGACCGCCTTGTGATGCTGAACCTGCCCAGGAATTCGCGCCTCGCGGGCGATCCGGATCACTTCGGCCACCGAGTCGAGCAGGCCGGCCGCTTCGTCGCGCATGTGTGAGACGTAAATGCCGCCGTGACGCGCCGCCACTTTGGCAAGCTCGATGACCTCCTCGGTCGTCGCGTAGTTCGCCGGCACGTAGACCAGGCCGGTCGAGAGCCCGAGCGCGCCCGCCTGCATGCTCTGCTCGACGAGCGATTTCATCTGCTCCAGCTCGGTGGCCGCCGGCGCGCGATTCGCGAGCCCGATCACCTTCGTGCGCGCCCACGAGTGGCCGGCGAAGAAGCCGACGTTCGGTGCGACCTTCAGCTCCGCCATGTACCTGGCTAACGGCCAGGGCTGATCGCCGCTGTGGAGACTGGCGAGGATGGTCGTGATGCCCTGACGCGTGAAGTTCTCGGCCAGTGGGTGCTGGTGAATCGTCGTTTGGATGTGGGCGTGATGATCGATGAAGCCGGGGGCGACGACGAGGCCGCCGGCATCGAGCACCTGACGCGCATCGGCCGGCTGAATGCCGTCGCGTGCCACCCGAACGATGCGATCGCCGCGGACGGCGACGTCCGCGCGGAATCGCGGCGCGCCCATGCCGTCCACGACCGTCCCGCCGCGGACAAGGAGATCGAAGGGCGCAGGCTGCAGCTTCCCTGCGGCCGCCAGACCGACCATCAAGAGACCGACAACTGCACGGGCCATGGACGGCGAATCATACTGCGGCCGGCGCTCAGGTTTCTAACCCCGTGCGCCCCGTGTTCTCAGTGTTTGTTCCTCGGTATCCCCGGTGACCTCTTCGTGCACTCTCGCCCGCTCTCGATCGATCTGATCGGGAGACGCGCCGAGCTCGCGGAGGATCGCTTCGGTGAACGCGAGCGCGACTTCCCCCTCCCCCGAGAACACGACGTCGGCCCCCGCGCGGCGGAGCGGCGGCAGGTCGCGCAGGTACACCCCGCGCGCGAGGATGCGAACCTCCGGGTTCAGCTCGCGCGCGAGGCGGATGACTTCTTCGCTGCCCTGCATCGCGGCCGACGCGAGGATCAGATATCCGGCGCTGGCCACGCTTGCCTGGATCAGGGTGCCCCGGCGGCTCGCGTCGCCGTACACCGCCTGAAGGCCCACGTCGCGCAGCTGTCTGACGACCTCGAGGTTGAGGTCGATCACGGTCGGGTCGATGCCGTTCTGGAGGAGCAGCCGGGTGACCGACTGGCCGGATGGGCCGTATCCGACGACGATGGCGCGGTACCGCGCGTCGGGCGGAGCGTCCGCGGGGGCCGCTTCCCCGGCTGACGGCCTGTCGCGCCAGACCGGCCACGCCGCTACGGGGTCCACGGCGCGATAGAGCAGCGGGTTGAGGCTGATCGACACGATCGCGGCGGCCACGATCGCGTTTGTGCCGCTCTGATCGAGCAGGTTCAGGTCGCGCGCGAGGTTGGCGAGGATGAATGAAAATTCCCCGATCTGCGCCAGCGCGACTGCTACCGCGAGCGCAATGCCCATGGGATACCGCAGCAGCCGGACGATGATCAGCGCGACAGCCGAGTTCCCGACGAGGATGACGGCGAGTGCAAGCGCGACAAGCGCGGGGGCCTCGCCGAGGCCGCGCGGATCGAAGAGCATCCCGACCGAGACGAAGAACAGCACGCCGAACGCGTCGCGCAGTGGCACCGCTTCTCCCGCCGCGCGCACGCTGAACTCCGACCGCCCCACGACGAGGCCCGCAAGGAACGCGCCGAGCGCCATCGAGACGTCGAACAGCAAGGCGGCGCCGGCAGCGATCCCCAGAGCGATGACCAGCACCGTCAGATTGAACAGCTCGCGCGAGCGCGCCATCGCCGCCCGCTCGAGCAGTTTCGGGATGAGACGCCCGCCCACGACAACGATCAGGAAGATGAGCGCCGCGATTTTGACGAACGCAACCCCCAGATTCCAGACAAGCGCGGAGGGACCGGTCTGGGGGCCCGTCCCCTCCGCGAAGAGAACCGGCAACAGGACGAGGACGACGACGGCGAACAGGTCCTGGACCACAAGCCAGCCGACCGCGATGTGTCCGGCGGGCGTGTGCAGGTCGTGATGGTCCGAGAGAATCCGCACGAGGACGACCGTACTGGCGATCGACAGCGCAAGACCGAAGACGATCGCCGGGCTCCAGTCCCAACCCAGGGCGCGTGCGCCCGCCGCGCCCAGGCCGGTGGCCGCCAGACTCTGCACGATGGCGCCGGGCACCGCGACCCGGCGCACGGCGAGCAGATCCCGGAAGTGAAACTGCAGCCCGACGCCGAACATCAGGAGGATGACGCCGATCTCTGCGAGCTGCTCAGCGAGCGCGCGGTCGGCCGAAAAACCGGGCGTATAAGGTCCGACGACGATGCCCGCGAGCAGGTAGCCGACGATCGGCGAGAGGCGGAGCCGCTCGGTGACGTAGCCGAGGACGAGGGCGGCACTGAGACCGCCGGTCGCCGTCAGGATCAGATCGGTGTTGTGCATTGCCTAATTGGGAATTGGGAATTGCCAATCTGGCAATGGTTACTGTGCCCGTCATCCCGTTCCCGGTCGTGCGCGGATTATACTTGCCATCCACAGATGCGCATTGCCTATCAAGGAGAGCCCGGTGCGTTCAGCGAGGCCGCTGCCGGGCTGACACAGCCGCAGGCGACGACGGTTCCGTGCAAGAGCTTCGAAGAGGTCTTCGACGCAGTGACCGGCGGCCGGGTGTCGCACGGCATCGTACCCATCGAGAACTCGATCGGGGGCAGCATCCATCGCAACTACGACCTGCTCCTCGAGCACGAGCTGCCGATCGTCGGTGAGGTCGAGCTGAAAGTCGAGCACGCGCTGCTGGCGATGCCCGGTGTCGCGCTGGAGGCGGTCCGTCGCGTCTATTCGCATCCGCAGGCGCTCGCCCAATGCGAGCGCTTCCTGCAGAGCCTGCCCGGCGTGGAAGTCGTCGCCACGTACGACACCGCCGGCAGCGCCAAGATGATCCGCGACGGCGGCGTTACTGACGCCGCGGCGATCGCGTCGGCCCGGGCGGCGGCGATCTTCGGCCTCGAGGTCCTGCGGTCGGGGATCCAGGACTACGAGGCCAACATCACGCGCTTTCTGCTGATCTCCAAGCGCCCGGTGCCGCTCGGCACGCCGGACAAGACCTCCATCGTCGTGTCGCTCGGCAACGAGCCCGGATCTCTGTTCAAGGCGCTGAGCGTGTTCGCGCTGCGGAACATCGACCTCACCAAGCTCGAGTCGCGCCCGATTCGCGGGCGACCGTGGGAATACCTTTTCTACATCGACCTCGCGATCGCGCGCGAAGAGCTCCAGTGCGCCCGCGCGCTCGTGCACCTCGGCGAGTTCGCCCGCTCGCTGCGGACGCTCGGGACCTACGAGCGCTGGAAAGGTTCCGGCCAATGAGGATCCAGTGAGGATGATCCAATAAATGACCAACTATCTCGCCGAAGCGGTGGGGACGATGCTGCTCATCACACTGGGGGACGGCGTGGTCGCCAACGTCGTGCTCTCGAAATCGAAGGGCCACGGCAGCGGCTGGATCGTCATCGCCACGGGCTGGGGGCTTGCCGTCGCGATGGCGGTCTACGCGGTGGGACGAATCAGCGGCGCGCACCTCAACCCTGCCGTCACCGTGGCGCTGGCGTCGATCGGCGCGTTCGAGTGGACCGACGTGCCCGGGTACGTCATCGCCCAGATGATCGGGGCTTTCGGGGGAGCGGTCATCGTCTGGCTCGCCTACCTGCCACACTGGCGTGAAACCGCAGACCCTGATGCGAAGCTGGCGGTGTTCTGCACCGCCCCGGCCATCCGTCAGCCGCCTGCGAATCTTCTGACCGAGGCAATCGGCACCGCGGTCCTGACGTTCGGCGTCCTGGCCATCGCCGCGAACGCGGGCGCCATGACGAGTCCCGGTCAGGTCGATCTCTCCCTCGTCTTCCAGCGTGGGCTGCAGCCGCTCCTCGTCGGCGCCCTCGTCCTCGGCATCGGCCTGTCGCTCGGCGGTCCGACCGGGTACGCGATCAACCCGGCCCGCGATCTCGGGCCGCGCCTGGCACACGCCGTGCTGCCAATGCCTCGCAAGCGGGACGGCGACTGGCGCTACGCGTGGGTTCCTGTCGCCGGTCCGATCGCCGGCGGCATCGCCGGCGCATGGCTGTACAGCGCGGTCGGCTTTTGAGGGTCTGATGGCTCGATACGTCGGGGCGATCGATCAGGGCACCACGAGCAGCCGGTTCAT
This sequence comes from Vicinamibacterales bacterium, assembly GCA_050745085.1. Lineage (GTDB taxonomy): Bacteria > Acidobacteriota > Vicinamibacteria > Vicinamibacterales > 2-12-FULL-66-21 > DATAEE01. The sequence goes on along the minus strand of JBOGJB010000516.1, from coordinate 4,691 downwards.
CGTCTTCAATGAGGCTGGCGGGATCGCCGGGCAGCACCAGCTCGAGCACCGTCAGATTCTGCCGCGTCCCGGCTGGGTCGAGCACGACCCGATCGAGATTCTGCGACGCACCGAAGAAGTCATCGCCGGCGGGATGCGGAACGCGCGCGTGCTCGCCGCCGACCTCGCGGCCATCGGCGTCACGAATCAACGCGAGACGACCGTCGTCTGGAACCCGAAGACCGGCGAGCCCTGGTCGAATGCGATCGTCTGGCAGGACACGCGCACCGACCGCATCGTCGCAGGTCTCGAGCGCAACGGCCACGCCGCGGGCATCCGCCGCAAGACCGGTCTTCCGCCGGCGACGTACTTTTCTGCGCCGAAGCTCCAGTGGATCCTCGACAACGTCGAGGGCGTGCGGCGCGCGGCCGAGCGTGGCGAAGCGCTCTTCGGCACGATCGACACCTGGGTCATCTGGAATCTGACCGGCGGGCCGGATGGCGGCGTCCACGTGACCGACGTGACGAACGCGAGCCGGACGATGCTCGTGAATCTCGAGACGCTCGCGTGGGACGACGAGCTCGTGGCGCTCTTCGGCGTGCCTCGCGCGATGCTGCCGGAGATCCGGCCGTCCTCCGACCGCCGGTCGTACGGTACGACGCGGGCCGGCGGCCCGACGGGCGGCGAGGTGCCGATCTCGGCCGACCTCGGCGATCAACAGGCGGCAACGGTCGGTCAGGCGTGCTACGCGCCCGGCACGGCGAAGAACACCTACGGCACCGGCAACTTCATGCTCCTCAACACCGGGACCCGCACCGTCCCGTCGACCTCCGGACTGCTGACGACGGTGTGCTATCGGTTCGACGAACGGCCGGCCGTGTACGCGCTCGAGGGCTCCGTCGCGGTGACAGGCTCCGCGGTGCAGTGGCTGCGCGATCAGCTCGGCCTCATCCGGTCGGCTGCCGATATCGAAACGCTTGCCAACACCGTCGCGGACGCGGGCGGCATGTACTTCGTCCCGGCGTTCTCGGGGCTGTTCGCACCGTACTGGCGATCCGACGCGCGCGGCGCGATCGTCGGTCTGTCCCGGTACCACGAGAAGGGTCACCTCGCCCGCGCCACGCTCGAAGCTATCTGCTATCAGACGCGCGCCGTGCTCGACGCGATGATCGCCGACGCGGCCGTCGCGCTCGACGTGCTCAAGGTGGACGGCGGCGCCACGGCCAACGACACGCTGCTGCAACTGCAGGCGGACATCCTGGGCGTACCGGTCGTCCGGCCGGTCATCACCGAGACGACGGCGCTCGGCGCGGCCTACGCCGCCGGACTCGCGGCCGGCGTCTGGAAAGACCTGGCGGAGCTGGAGCGAAAGTGGCGCCCCGACCGGCGCTGGGAACCGCGGTGGAGCGCGGATCAGCGCGAGCGCGCGTACGCCGGATGGAAGAAGGCGGTCGAGCGGACGTTCGACTGGATCGATCTGGCGTCGGAGGTCTCAACGTGAAAGGCGACGCCCAGCCCACCGAAGTCGTCGAAGCGGAAGGGCATCTCGTCGATTCCGCCCTCCTCGCCGCGATCTTCGACAAGGTGATCGCGCGCGGCGGCGCCTTCGAAGTCCTCCGCTTCGATCTCGGTCGGACGAACGAAGACTTCTCCCGCCTGACGCTGAAGGTGACGGCGCCCACCGCTCGAGCTCGCGACGATCTCCTGGAAGAGCTCGTGTCGCTTGGCTGCCGCCGCGAGCGCCAGCGCGATGCGATCGTCCGGACGGCCGATCGCGCCGGATGCGCGCCGGACGACTTCTATTCGACGACGAACCAGCGGACAGAGGTGCGTGTCAGCGGGCGCTGGATAGAAGTCGAGCAACAACGGATGGATGCCGCAATTGTGGCTGAGGGGACGCGGGCCGCCTGCCGGAAGCTCCGCGACATTCGAGCCGGGAATCCGATCGTGTGCGGCTTGGACGGCATCCGCGTCATCCCCGAATTCCGGGCGCGCGATCGGCTCGGCTTCGCGTTCATGAACAACGAAGTGTCGTCGGAGCGTCGCGTGGAGGTGGCCGTCGGGCGAATCGCCGCGATGTTCCGCGACACCAAGGCTGCGGGCGGCAGAATCGCGTTCGTCGCCGGTCCCGTCCTCGCTCACACCGGCGGCATCCCGCACTTCTGCGAGCTCCTCCGCCTGGGGTTCGTCGACGTCCTCCTCGCGGGGAACGCGCTTGCGGTTCACGACATCGAGGCGGCGCTCTTCGGCACGTCGCTCGGCCTCGATCTCGAGACGGGCGTGGCCGTCGAAGGCGGGCACCGGCACCACATGCGCGCGATCAACGCGATTCGGCGCGCCGGCGGCATCGCCGCCGCCGTCGAGTCCGGCCTCCTGAAATCCGGGATCATGTACGAGTGCGTCCGGCGCGGCGTGCCCTTCCTGCTGGCCGGGAGCATCCGCGACGACGGGCCGCTCCCGGAGACGATGATGGACCTGATCGAGGCGCAGGATCGTTACGCCGCCGCGCTGGCCGACACCGGAACGGTCGTCGTGCTCTCGAGCATGCTGCACGGGATCGGCGCCGGGAACATGGTGCCGGCGTGGGTGCGCATGGTGTGTGTGGACATCAACCCCGCGGTCATCACGAAGCTCGCCGATCGCGGATCGTCGCAAACGCTGGGCGTGGTCACCGACGCCGGCCTCTTCCTGCATCACCTGGCGGCACGGCTGGCCTCGCTTTCTTAGCCCTGCTCCGCTGCCGACCGCACGTGACGGCTCGTGACTTCGCGCGTCACGCCAGAAGAAATTACATGCAGGGAACGGTGTCACGTGCAGTCACGCGCGACACGGGCAGTCACGCGCAGTCAGGGTGCCGGCGCCGGAACGGCGACAACCGGGCCGAACGCGAGCTTGCGACGGAACTCGCGCCGCAGGAGCAGCACGTTCAGCGCCAGCTGCACGAGCACGGTCGCGACTGCCAGATACCAGACCTCGCGAAGCTCGAACCCGGACGTCTGTGACAGCAGGAGTGCCGGCACGCCAAAGAGCAGCAGCCGCAGCGCCGAGATGAGGACGGGCGGCACGCTGTTGCCGATCCCCTGAAAGATGCTCGCGCTCGTGAAGACAATGCCGCTCGGCACGAAGTTCCATGACGTAATGCGGAGGTACTCCGCGCCGACGGCCAGGACCGCGGGATCGGAGGAGAACGGGCGGATGAACGCGCCGGGCGAGATCTGGCAGGCGATCGTCAGCAGGAGCATCACCGCCGAGGACATGGCGGCCGCCCATTCGAACGTCTGGCGGACGCGATCTCCCGCGCGCGCCCCGAAGTTCTGACCGGCAACTGGTGCGGCGGCGAACGCGATCGCCACCACGGGCAGGAACAACGCCTGCATCACCCGGCCGCCGATGCCGAACCCGGCCTGGGCAGCGGCGCCAAAGGCCTGGATGATCCAGTAGACAAGCACCAGGTAGGCCGAGAGGACGACGAAGTCGCCGCCCGCCGGCGCGCCCACCGCCATCATCTGCTTCCAGATCTGCCACGCGGGCTTCCACAGCGCGCGGTCGAACCCGATGTAGACCTCCCGTCGGAGGAAATACGCGATGAGCAGGACCACGCCGACGACGACGGACACAAACGTCGCGAGCGCCGCGCCGGCGACCCCCATCGCCAGGCCCGTTCCCCACCCGAAGACCAGCACCGGCGCGAGCGCCATGTTGAGCGCAACGCTGATCACCTGAATGACCACGGTCGGCTTGACGATACCGGTGCCGCGCAAAGACGAGGCCATGGCGACCATGCCGAACTGCAGCGTCAGCGCGGGCAGGAACCAGGACAGGTACTCTTCCGCCAGGCGCGCCGTGAGCGCGTCGGCCGCGAGCGCCCGGCAGTAGGCGCCGCGCACCGCGAAGGCGACGACGAGGAAGGCGAGGCCGCAGAGGATCGACAGGACGAGCGACTGATTGAAGACGAGATGCGCCCGCGGCTGGTCCTTGCGACCGGCCGCATGGGAGATCAAGGTGGTCGTGCCCACGCCGAGCGCCTGCGTGAGCGCGAGCACGACGAACGTGACGTTGCCGGACAGTCCGACCGCAGCGATCGCCTCCTTGCCCAGCCGTCCGACCCAGTACAGGTCGACCAGCAGATAGAGTGTCTGAAGGAGCATGCTCGTCGCCAGGAACGCCGAGATCTGCAGAAGGTTGCGCGCGACGGATCCTTGAGTGAGGTCTTTCACGGACGCTCGATCATAGTTGAACCCCGGCCAGCGACAACCCGTATCACGGTCGTATGGGCCTGCTCCACGACGTTCGGTACAGCCTGCGGATCCTTCGCCGGAGCCCTGGGACCGCCGCCGCCGCGGTCATCTCGCTGGCGCTCGGCATCGGCGCCAACAGCGCGATCTACAGCTGGGTCCGGAGCATCCTGCTCGAGCCGCTGCCCGGCGTCGCCCGCCAGGAGGACATCGTCGTCGTCGCCAACCGGAGCCGGAGCGGCGCCTGGCGCACACTGTCCTACCCGGACTACGTGGACCTGCGCGACACCTGCCGTACGCTCGAGGGGCTGGCCGTGGACACCATCGTCACGGTCAGCCTCGGCGCAAGCGGCGAGGCGCAGTCCTTCGGCGCGGCTCAGGACACGCACGCCGAGCGTCTCTATGGATCGCTCGTCAGCGGCAACTACTTCGACGTGCTCCGAGTGGGGATGACGCTCGGCCGCGGCTTCACGCGCG
>JBOGJB010000515.1:0-3626 GCA_050745085.1 Vicinamibacterales bacterium | reverse complement strand
ACGCTGTCCTCCGTTTTCTTTGCCTCCAGCCGCGGCCAGAGAGGTTCCGCCATTGTGATCAGGCGTTCGCCTTCTGTTTTCCACGCTGCATCGGAAAGTCGAAGCGACCCTGGCGCGCGCGTCTCGCCGACGCGGCGCAGGATCTCGGCGGATGACCGCGGCATGATCGGCCCGACGAGCAGCGCCGCAATCCGAAGCGCTTCCGCGACGTCGACGAGCACTGATGTCAGCCGGTCCGCCTGCGCCGCGTCCTTTGCCAGCGCCCATGGCTCGGTTTCGGCGATGAACTCGTTCGCGGCGTCGACGATCCGGAACACGGCCGCCACCGCCTCGTGGAGCGCGTACCGCTCCATTGCGTCCGCGTACGCGCGCCGCGCTTCGTCTGCGACCGCCGCCAGCCGACCCGGCGGCAGTTCGGGCGGGATCAGCCTGCCCTGCCGGTACCGGTGGCTCATCGCCGACAGCCGGTTCACCAGGTTGCCAAGGTTGTTCGCGAGGTCGACGTTGTACTTTTCCTCGAACCGTTCCCAGGTAAAGTCGCCGTCGGCGCCGTACGCGATCTCCTTGACGAGGTAGAGCCGCAGCGGGTCCGCGCCGAGCCGCTCGGCCGCCTCCCACGGATCGACCACGGTGCCGAGCGACTTGCTCATCCTCGCGCCCTTGAAGTGGACCCAGCCATGCCCGAAGACCTGCCGCGGCAGCGGCAGCCCGGCGCTCATCAGCATCGCCGGCCAGATCACGGTGTGGAACCGGGTAATGTCCTTCCCGACGACGTGCAGATCCGCCGGCCACCACTTCTGACGCAGCCCATCATCGGTCCCGAGGCCCACCGCCGACGCGTAGTTGATGAGCGCGTCGACCCACACGTAGATCACGCTGTTCGGGTCGTCCGGCATGGGGATGCCCCACGCCTGCCCCGCCCGGCTGACCGAGATATCCTCGAGGCCGCTCTCGAGCAGCCGCAGGATCTCATTGCGACGGATCTCCGGCTCCAGGAATTTCGGATGCCGCGTGAAATGGTCCAGCAGCGGGTCGCGATACTTCGACAGCCGAAAGAAGTAGTTCTTTTCCTTTATCCAGACCGGCTTGCGGTTGTGGATCGGACAGTTCCCGTCGACGAGATCCTTCTCAGGCTTGAACGCCTCGCACGACTCGCAGTACCAGCCCTCGTACACGCCGTCGTAGATGTCCCCCGCCGCCGCCATCCGCCGCACGAGCTCCGTGACGCCCGCCCGGTGGCGCGGCTCGGTCGTCCGGATGAAGTCGTCAAAGGAGATGTCGAGCTTCTTCCAGACGTCGCGGAATTCGCGCTCCATCCGATCGCAGTACGCCAGCGGATCGAGCCCCAGCTCGCGCGCCTTGCGGTACACGTTCTGGGAATGCTCGTCGTTGCCCATGAGGAAGCGGGTCTCGACGCCGGCGAGCCGTTTGTAGCGGGCGATGACGTCCGCCGTGATCTTCTCGTACGCCGTCCCGAGATGCGGCCGGCTGTTGACGTAGTCGATGGCCGTGGTTAGATAGAAACGCATCACGCTCGAGAGCGATACGCTTGTAAGGCGGCGGCCTGGACCTCTTTGATCGGCACGCCGCGCGCCTCGGCGATGCGCACGCAGTCCTCGAACTCCGGCTGCGCGTTGACCACGCGGCCGGCCCGGCGGGCGACTTTGACGCGGACCTCGCCGAGCGGCGTGGTGACGGCGATCGTCTCCCGCTCCAGCCGCTCGCGCATCATCCCCTGCCAACGGACCCCGATCGTCGTCGTCTCGCGAAACAGCAGATCCGCTACCGCCTCGCGGCGATCGGGCGGAGCCAGGACGGTGACCAGCGTGCCCGGCCGGTTCTTCTTCATTTGCACCGGCGCGTAGAACACGTCGAGCGCGCCCGCCGCGCGGAGCCTGTCCATGAGCGCGCCGAAGATCTGCGGGTTCATGTCATCGATCTCACATTCGAGCGAGACGATGGTTTCGACGTGCGGGGCGGTTTCGACTCGTTCGCCGACGAACACCCGCAGGACGTTCGGAAACCCTGCCGGGTCCCGATCGCCGGCGCCGTAGCCGATCCGTTCGACGCGCATCGGCGGCATCGGACCGAACAATTTCGCGTAGCTCGTCATGAACAGCGCACCAGTCGGCGTGACCAGCTCCCCCACTGCGCCCGTCGAGTAGGTCGGCACGCCCGTCAGAATCCGGGCCGTGGCCGGCGCCGGGACCGGAAACGTGCCGTGCGCGCAGGTCACCGTGCCGCCGCCGACGTTGAGCGGCGACGCCACCACGTCGTCTGTCCCGAACCACTCCATGGCGAACACGGCGCCGACGATGTCGACGATCGAGTCGAGCGCGCCAACTTCGTGCAGGTGGATCCGCTCGACCGGGACCTGGTGGATCGCAGCCTCGGCCTCGCCCAGCCGCCTGAAGAGCTCTACCGCTTTCTGCTTTCCAGCCGGAGACAAGCCCGAACGCCCGATCGCACGCTCGATCTCGGTCAGGGATCGGTGCTCAGGGTGCTCAGGGTGCTTAGGGTGCTCAGGGTGCTCAGGGTGCTTAGGGTGCTCAGTGTGCTCAGGGTGCTTAGGGTGCTCAGGGTGCTCACGGTGCTCGTGCTGGCCCTGGTGCTCGTGACTGTGCAGGTTGAACTTCGTGGCCGAGACGCCCGCGCGCAGCACCCGATCGGCGTGCACGTGCCAGTCTCCCTCGATCGCGAGGCTGCCGAGCGCCTTCCGCAACTCGTCGAGCGGCAGGCCGGCGTCGAGGAGCGCTCCCAAAACCATATCCCCTGACGCGCCGGCGAAGCAGTCGAAATACAGCGTGCGGCTCACAGGTATCCGTCTTCCTTGAAGCTCCGATAGCGGGTGTCCGCCAGGATGATGTGGTCCACCACGTCGATCCCCATCAGCGCCCCAGCCGCCATCAGCCGCGCGGTCAGCGCCACGTCGTCTTTACTCGGCGTCGGATCGCCGGACGGATGGTTGTGGAACAACACGATCGCGGCCGCGCCACCGATGAGCGCCTCGCGGTAGACCGCACGCGGATCGGCGTGGCTCGCGTCGAGCGTGCCGACCGACAGCAGCCGGGCGCGAATCACGCGATGGCGCGTGTCGAGCAACAGCACGCCGAACCGCTCCACGGGACCCGAGCCGAACTGCGGCATCAGGTACACCGCAGCGTCGTGCGGGTGGGCGATCTGCGTCCGCAGCTGCGAGCCACGCAACAGCGTGCGACGTCCCAGCTCGACCGCCGCCACCACCTGCGCGCCCTTCGCGGCGCCAAGTCCCGTGACGCGCCCCAGCTCCTCGCGCCGCAGTCGGGCCAGCCCGTGCACGCCGCCGGCGGCGTCGAGCAGTGTGTTGGCGACGTCGAGCGCGCTCCTCCCGCGATAGCCGTGACCGATCACGATCGCGACCAGCTCGTTGTCGCCGAGCGCGCCGGGCCCGACGCGGTCCAGTTTTTCGCGCGGACGATCGTGCGGCGCAAGCATTTTCATCGTATCATCGAATCCCCGATGCTCAGGGCGACGCTGCCGATTGCTGTGATCGCGATCGCGGCGACGATCGCCTGCTCCGAGCCCCCCAGCAAAGAGATGCACCAGGCCCAGGGGGCGATCGACGCCGCCCGGGCCGCCGGCGCCGA
>JBOGJB010000514.1:0-4290 GCA_050745085.1 Vicinamibacterales bacterium | reverse complement strand
GTATCTGTTTGCGGGAAGCGGGAGTTTCTACGCGCTCGGCGGCGTGTATTCCGTTGCGGCGATCGCGCTCGGCGGAGGTATCGCGGCGCTGGCGGCCGCCGCCACGGGGCGCCGCTTCGCGGCGGTGGCGCTCGTCGCGCTCACGGTGATCGGGCTCGACTGGATGTTCGTCCTCCGCACGCTCCCGAGCTTCGAGCGCTACAAGCCGGTCCCCGCGTTCACGAACACGATCGCCGGAAGGGCCGGCGCGGGCGCTGTGATTCTGCACTACAAGGTCGCGATCCCCAGCATGGCCTTCTACCTCCGCGGCCCGTACGAGGGCTTCCTCGACGCGGACGCGTTCCTCACGCGTTTCTCGTCCGCGCCCGAGGCGTACGCCGTGCTCGCCTCCGAAGACTATGACGGGCTGAAGGCGCGGATGACGGTGGAGGCGTGCGAGATCGATCGCCGGGCGTACTTCGACGTGAAGCTGCGCGGCCTGCTGACGCGCGAGCCGCCGCCGGAGCTCGTGCTGATCATCAATCGGTGTCGCTGAAGCTGTCGATCTGCAATCGCCTGATCTCGCGCGATCGCAAGATCACCGATTGACGGTGACCGGATCTCCCGATCACCCGATCGAAGATCGACTGCGGAGTGCCTCGCGGAGCTCCTGAGGGCTGACCGTGGCCGGCCCGAACTTGCCGACGACAACGCCGGCGGCGTGGTTGGCCAGGCGGGCGGCGTCGGCGAGCGACGCGGCGGCGGCGATGCCGAGCGCGAGCGTGGCGATGACCGTGTCGCCGGCGCCTGTGACGTCCGACACTTCGCGCGCGACAGCCGGCAGCTCGCAGTCGTGATCCCCTTCGAGCAGCCACATGCCGTGCTCGCCCCGCGTGACGAGCACGTGCTTCGCCCGCGCCCGATCCCGGAACGCCCGGGCCGCGGCCGCCGCCTCGGCCCCGTTTCTGATCCGCATCAGCGTGACCGCTTCCGCCTCGTGGTGGTTCGGCGTGACGAGCGTCGCGCCGGCGTAGCGGTCGACGTGCGGCACCTTCGGATCCACGAGCAGCGGAATGCCGCGGCGTCCGGCCGCATCCGCCAGCGCCGACACGACGGGTCGCGTCACGACCCCTTTGAGATAGTCCGACACGACGACGACGTCGGCGCCCTCGATCGCCGCGCGCGCGCGCTGGATGACGGCGGCCTCGATCGCCGGGGCGAGGTCGGTCTCGTCCTCGTAGTCCACCCGCGCGACCTGCTGGTTCCGCGTCGTCACCACGCGGAGCTTCCTCGTCGTCGGGCGGCTGGGATCCTCGATCAAGCCGTCCACCGCGACATGCCTCGACGAGAGATCGACGGCGAGCCGCGCCGCGGCCTCGTCTTCACCGACGACCGCGACGAGCAGCGGCCGGCCGCCGAGCGCCGCGACGTTGTTGGCAACGTTGGCGGCGCCCCCCGGGCGGAACTCGTCCCGAGCGAACCGGACCACCGGCACCGGCGCTTCGGGGGAGATGCGCTCGACGCGGCCGAACAGGAACTGGTCGAGCATCACGTCGCCGACGATGACGACCGTGCGGCCGGCGAGCCGATCGACGATCGACGACAGCAGAGCAGCCGTCACGCGGCGGCGGAGGTGGCGGCGCGCGCCGGTTCCCGCTGACGCTCCGCGGCAAACGGCAGCGTGACCAGCACGAGCAGCAGCATCAGGAACTCGGAGTCGCCGAAGTTGTACTCGAAGAAGCCGGCAGCAAGCATGCTCACGACCGCGGCGAGCGCGCCGCAGACGAGCGAGGGATATGCGGACCGCCGCGAGAGGCGCCACAGGTCGCGCGCGAGCACCGCGAGGAACCAGAGCCACGCGGCCAGCGCGAGCAGGCCGCGCTCAGCCGCGATCTGCAGCGGCACATTGTGCAGGTGCGGATTGATTTCATTGACGGCGCTCGCGTCGCGGTACCGCGGATACGCCGCCTCGACCATATTGGGCCCGACCCCCGTCAACGGATCGTCCTGGATCATCCGGGCACCCGAGCGCATCATCGCGAGGCGATCGCGGTTCGACGGGTCGTTGAGGTCGAAGATCGAGTACACGCGATCGGTGACGGTCGCGGGCGCGAGCGCGACGAAGAGCGCCATGATGACCGGGAGCGCCGCGAGCAGCCGAAAATCGCGCAGCACGAACAGCACGGCGAGGCCTGCGCACGCGCCGACCCACGCGCTCCGGGTGAGCGTCAGCGCCAGCGCGACGACGAGCGCAGGCAGGACGAGGGCGGGCCAGATGCGGCCGTTGCCGTGCCGGCCCTCAGACGGTCCACGCGGCGGGAACAGCAGCCGCGATGCGGCCGCCGTGATCACGAGCATCAGCAGGCCCGAGTACGTCATGTAGTGCCCGAGCGACCCTTGCGGGCGGCGCCCGAGGTCGTCGAAGTTCAGAATGCCGTACTGGACGATCCCGATGATGGCGCTGGCGGCGCCCACCGTGACGACGACATCCACGACACGGAGTGCGCGCTCGCCGGAGGCGATCTGATACACCGCCGGGACGATGAGAAAGAGCAGGAGCTGGCGCGAGTCGATGAGGCTCGCGAGCGGGTTTTCCGAGAACGCGGACGCGACGAGCGTCAGGACCGCGTAGGCCCCGAGCGGCCAGAACATCGGGGGAACCTCGGGCCGCGCCTTCCGGCGCACGAGCCAGCCGGCCCACGCCAGGAGCATGACGGTCAGCAGGATGTCCGCCGCGGCGATCGACAGCTGCAGCGCCGCCGCGAACCCGAACAGGCCCACGAGCGCGACACGCTCGACGGCGTCAGCCGGCCCCCCGGGACCGAACGCTGACGACGGAGAACTGAGCACGGAGGACTGAGCACTACCCACGGTGACCCACTATTATAGACAGGGCCGTGCGCATTCTCGTGGTCCGGGCCGGGGCGCTGGGCGATACGCTGATGGCGACGCCGGTCGTGCCGGCGCTCGCCGCGCGCTACCCCGGCGCGGCCATCGACGTCCTCGCGAGCGCCGGCGCGGCGCCGCTCCTCGCGAACAATCCTCGCCTGCAGCGTGTTCTGTCGCTCATGTGGCGCAACCTGCCGTATGCGGTATCGCTCGAGAAGCGTACGCTCGTCCGACGGCTCCGGGCGGCGTCGTACGACCTCGCGATCGTGCTCGAGCAGGCGCCGCACTACCTGGAGCTGGTCCGGCGCGTGCGCCCGGCGCGGATCGACGGATTCCACGAGACGCCGTTCGATCCGGCGCTACCGAGCGCCGCGAACAACCTGCGCGCGGCGGGGTTCAGCGATTGGGCATCACGGTCGCTCGCACCGGAGATCTTTCTGGACGATCGCGATCGGGCCGAGGCGATCAAGGTGCTCAGGGGGCTCAGGGTGCTCAAGGGGCTCACGGTGCGGGAAGGGCTCACGGTGCGGGAAGGGCCCACGGTGCGGGAAGGGCTCACGGTGCGGGAGGAGGTCGATCTGCCGAGGCCTCTTGTCGGCCTTCACTCCGGGTACGGCCCTGTGGGCCGGCCGAAGCGGAACCAGGACACGCGCCTCCGCGGGTGGAAGCTCGAGAACTTCATCGAGGTTGGCCGCGATCTCGTCGCGCGCGGGACCACGGTCGTGCTGACCGGCGCCGCCGGCGATCGTCAGGCCGTTGAGCAGATCGCACGGGGCCTGCCGCCGGGGTCCTGTGTCAACGCTGCCGGGCGCCTGACCGTGCGCGGGCTTGCGGCCGCGATCGCGATGATGGATACGCTGGTGTCGGTGGATTCGGGGCCGGCACACATCGCCGCGGCGGTGGGCACGCCGCTCGTCGTGCTGTGGGGCCCGGGGATTCTGGAGCAGACGCGGCCGATCGGTCGGTTGGCGCCCGTCACCGTGATCAGGCACCCGCCACCCTGCGCGCCGTGCTACGGCACGCCGCTGATGAAGACGTGCCCGCGGAACGTGTGTATGGAAGCTATCGGCGTCGAGGAAGTGCTTCGCTCGACACTCAAGCTGCTCAATGTTGAATTCCACATTCAGCAATGATCAACTTTCGATCGTCGCCTCGTCGACCAGCATGACCGGAATATCATCCTTGATTGGATACACCCGTTTGCACTGGTTGCACTTCAGCGCCGTGCCGTTTTTGACCTCGACGACCGGCGTCTTGCAGACCGGGCACGCGAGAATCTCGAGCAGCTCCTTGTCGACCGGCATGATGGCGAGACCTCCAGGAAAAGCATACCTCAAGTGGCTGGCGCTGGCGGCGTCGCTCGCGCTCGCTGCGGCGTGCGCGCCGCGGCCGCTCCGGCTTCCGCCGGGCCCGGGCGTGCCG
>JBOGJB010000513.1:0-7484 GCA_050745085.1 Vicinamibacterales bacterium | reverse complement strand
GTCTGGAGCTGGACGCCACGATCAAGAGGTACGAGCCGTATCTCGACTCGATCATGTCGCGGCGCGATCTGACCTATCTCTTTGCCGACATGATGGGGGAGATCACCGTCGGCCATCTCGGCGTCGGCGGCGGCGATCTGCCAGAAACGAAGATCATCCCCACGGGCCTCCTCGGGTGCGACTACCGAATCGAGAACGGCCGGTATCGGTTCGCGCGCATCTACGACGGAGAGAACTGGAATCCCGATCTCAAGGCACCGCTGACGCAGCCGGGCGTGAACGTGCAGGAGGGTGAGTACCTGCTCGCCGTCAACGGCCGCGAGCTGCGAGCCACCGACAATGTCCACAGCTTCTTCGAGGCCACGTCGGGCAAGCAGGTGATCCTCCGCGTCGGGCCGAAGCCGGACGGCGCCGGCGCGCGCGAGGTCACCGTCGTCCCGGTGTCGAGCGAGGCGAGGCTCCGCAACCTGGCCTGGATCGAGGGCAACCGCCGAAAGGTGGAGGAGGCGACGAAGAGCCGCGTGGCATACGTCTACATGCCCGACACATCCTTCGGCGGGCTGACGAACTTCACGCGTTACTACTACGCGCAGGTCGGAAAAGAGGCGGCGATCATCGACGAGCGCTTCAACGGCGGCGGCGCGCTCGCCACCGACATCATCGACCACCTGAAACGGTCGATGATGAGCCTCGTGGCCACGCGCGACGGCGAGGACGAGGTCCAGCCGCAGGGAGCGATCTTCGGGCCGAAGGTCATGATCATCAACGAGCTTGCCGGCTCCGGCGGCGATGCGATGCCGAACTACTTCCGACGCGCCGGCGTCGGAAAGCTGATTGGCAAGCGGACCTGGGGCGGCCTCGTCGGCCGCGCCGGAGCGCCGCCGCTAATGGACGGAGGCTTCGTGACTGCGCCCAGCTCCGGCGTGTGGGGCCCGGCCGGAGAGTGGGACGCCGAGAACGTCGGCATTCCGCCGGACATCGAGGTGGAGCACGACCCGGAGCTGGTCCGACAGGGCAAGGATCCGCAGCTGGAGCGCGCAATTCAGGAGGTGATGGCGGAGCTCGCGAAGAATCCCGTTCAGAAACCGAAGCGGCCGCCGTATCCGAACTATGGCAAGAAGCGGATAACCTCGAACCACTGAGCACGCGCGGCTACGCCGACTCGCCGCGGCGGATCTTCTCGAGCTTCGCGTCACGCTCGGTGACCAGTCGCTCGCGGTCGCGGCGATACTCCTCCTCGAGCGCCGCCACGGCCTCGGGATCGAACGTCTTCCGCTTGGCCGACTGGTGCAGCAGCTCCTGCTCGGCCAGCTTCGCCTCGTAGAAGCGCCGGAGGTCCGCGATGGCCGCCTTCTGCTCGTCGGTGAGCCGGCGAAGCTCGACGCCCGCGTCGGCGTCGGCCTTCTTGAGCCGCTCCATCGCGAGCTCGTAGGCGGATTTCAGCGATTTGTCCTCGGTCATTTCCGCTTCCGAAGGATTCTACACTGCCGCTACTTCCGCAGCGCGATCGTCCAGTTCAGGCCTAGAATGTCCCCGTCGGCGTTCGACGGAAGCGGATGTGTGGGCGCTGACGTTGAAATGAGCTCGAGCACGAAGGTCAATGTCGTCCGCTGAAGCACGCGGTCGTCGCGCCGTCTGGCTGACCGCGCTCGTCGTTGCCGCGTGGGCGGCGTGCGGCCCGGCGCTCGTCGCGCAGCTTCCGCCGGTCGAACGGCTGGAGCCGGTCAGGCGCTACATCAAGCAGAGCTGGACGACGCTTACGCGGTCGAATCGCGATCTACCGGCCGCCGCGCGCGATCCGAAGATGAAGCGGCTACCGGGCGCACCATGGCCCGTCTACCTCGCCGCCAGCGAAAGCCGTGAGCGGGTCGCTGCCTTGCTGCGCGAGGTACTGACCGCGGAGCAGCTGGCGACGATCGACATACGACCGCTGCCAGATCGTCTGCCAGGGCCGGACGAGCACGGTCTCCTGTACCTCCCGCGGCCGTACGTGGTTCCTGGCGGCCGTTTCAACGAGATGTACGGCTGGGACAGCTACTTCATCCAGGTCGGGCTGCTTCGCGATAACGAGCTGTCGCGCGCCCGGGACATGGTCGAGAACTTTCTGTACGAGATCGACAAGTACGGGACGATTCTCAACGCCAATCGCACGTACTTCCTGACGCGATCGCAGCCGCCGTTCCTCACGCGGATGATCCTGGGCGTGTACGAGCGGACGCGCGACCGCGGCTGGCTGCGCGCGACGCTGCCGGCCGTCGAGAAGTACTACCGTTTCTGGACTTCGGAGCCTCATCTGATTCCGGAGCTGGGCCTGTCGCGCTACTTCGATCGCGGGGACGGACCCGCGCCCGAAGTGGTCTCCGACGAACGCGACGCGGCGGGGCGTACGCACTACGACCGCGTCCGCGAGTACTACCGGACGCACGACGTCACCGACTACGAGGAGCGCCTGTACTACGACGCCGCGCGCGACGAGCTGACGGCGCTGTTCTACAAAGGCGATCGCTCGATGCGCGAGTCCGGCTTCGACCCGTCCAACCGCTTCGGCCCGTTCAGCGTCGACATCATTCACTACGCGCCGGTCTGCCTCAACTCGCTCGTGTATCAGATGGAAGTCGACGCGGCGGCCATCGCGGCCGAGCTGGGCGATGCGGCCGCGGCGCGCATTTGGCGCGCACGGGCCGACGAGCGGAAGGCGCGGGTGAATCGCCTGCTATGGGGTCAGGAGGCCGGCCTGTACTTCGATTACAACGTCAAGACGACGAGCCTCCGCCGCTACGAGTTCGCGACGACCTTCTATCCGCTCTGGACCGGGATCGCAAGCCCCGCCCAGGCGACGCGCGTCCGCTCGAATCTTCCGCGCTTCGAGGCGCCGGGCGGCCTGCTCACCAGCACGCAGGAGACCGGCAGCCAGTGGGACGCGCCGTTCGGATGGGCCCCGCTGCAGATGATCGCCATCGACGGCTGCGCCGCTACGGCTTCGACGAGGATGCCGATCGACTCGCCGCGAAGTTCATCGCGCTCGTGACGAAGGAGTTCGACGAGCACGGCACGATTCTTGAGAAGTACGACGTGCGGCGCCGCGAGTCGGATGTCTCGTCCGGCATCCGCTTCGGCTACAGCTCGAACGAGATCGGCTTCGGATGGACGAACGCGGTGGTCCTGGAGTTGCTGGCGGGCCTTCGGCAGGAGGTAGGACGTAGGAGGCAGGAGGTAGGAGGTAGCGTGAAAGACGCTCAGAGCTATCCGATCGAGCTGGAATCCGCGAAGGTGCAGTTTCTGCAAGAAATGGCCAAGCAGCACGGGCTTCCCGACATCGGGAAGGCCATCCGGTGCCTGGTCAATTACGCGCGGGAGAATCCTGAGAAACACCCGGCCATGTTCGACGAGGTGCGGTGCCTGGATTGCTGAGCCGTCAGCCGGCTACGCCGACTCGCCGCGGCGGATCTTGTCGAGTTTCGCATCACGCTCTGACGTCAGGCTCGCGGTCGCGGCGATACGCCTCGTCGAGCTCCTCTCGCTCCGCGGGGTCGAACGTCTTCCGCAGCGCCGATTGGTGCAGCAGCTCCTGCTCGGCCAGCTTCGCCTCGTAGAAGCGCCGGAGGTCGGCGATGCGGGCCTTCTGCTCGTCGGTGAGGCGCGACTCGACACCTGCGTCGGCGTCGGCCCGATTCAGCCGCTCCATCGCGATCTCGTAGGCGGACTTCACCGGTTTCTCGTCGGTCAGGTCCTACAGCACCTTCCGGCGCAGATCGGGGAAGACCTTCGACACTTTCCCGAGGATGTAGTCGCCGTAGGTCCCGCTGAACTCGTGGACGCTCGCGCCGTCCCACCGCTCCGCCTTGTCGTCCACGATTGCCGCGCCAGGCTCGATCGCCCGCACCTCGGCGTCGAAGCCGGGATCGAAGAAGAAGGGAAACGACAGCCGGGCGCGGCCGCTCGGGTTGCGGACGTGATGCGGCGTCGAGCGGTAGAAGCCGCCGGTCATCCGATCGAGCATGTCGCCGATGTTGCAAACGAACGAGTCAGGAATCGGCGGCGCGTCGATCCATCCCGACGGTCCCTTCACCTGCAGTCCGCCCACATCGTCCTGCTTCAGGATCGTGAGCAGGCCGTAGTCGGTATGCTCGCCGACGCCCCATTCCGGCTCTTCGGGCGCCGGCTCCGCCGCGGGGTAGTTGAAGATGCGGAAGAGGACCAGCGGATCGCGCGTGTAGCGATCGTGGAAGTACGACGCCTCGAGATCCAGGCTGAGCCCGAACCCTTCCATCAGCGCGTGACCGAGCCGGGTCATCGCGCCCATGTAATCGAGCACCGCCTCGCGGAAGCCGGGGACGTCGGGAAAGAGATTGCGGCCGTGCAGCGGCGTCCCGGCCGCGACGCGCGGGTGACCGTCCGGCAGCTCCGCCCCGAAGTACAGCCCCTCCTTGAGGTCGGGCCTCCCCTTGGTCAGCTCTCCACGAACCGGGAAGTATCCGCGCCAGGCGAGGCCGCCCAGCTCCATGCGGATCGCGAGCTTCTTCTCGAGCCCCAGCGCGAAGAACTGCCGGCTGAGCGACTCGAGCCGCGCCTGCAGCGCCGCGTCGACGCCGTGCCCGACGATATAGAAGAAGCCGGCGCGGCGACAGGCGTCACGGATCTCGTCGGCGGCGCGCCGCCGGTTGCCGCCCGCCGCGACGAGCGGCGCGACGTCGATCACCGGAAGAGCTGTCACTCGCGCGTCCCGAAGGAGAGCAGCGGCAGCGACACTTCGAACGTGGATCCCTGTCCCGGCCCGGCGCTCGTCGCCTCCACCCGGCCCCCGTGAAGCTCGACGAAGTGCCGCACCAGCGCGAGACCGAGACCCAGGCCCCCGAACTCACGGTCGACGCCGACGTTGGCCTGGCGGAATCGCTGGAACACGTGCGGAAGGAAACCGGCGGCGAGGCCGACGCCGGTGTCGGTAAAGGTCGCTCGGACGCCCGAGCCGTCCTTCCAGAGCCGCACGGTGACGCGGCCTCCCTCGGGCGTGAACTTCACGGCGTTGGCGAGCAGGTTCCAAAAGACCTGCTGAAGTCGGTCCTGATCTCCCAGGATGAGCACGGGGTCTGGCTCGACGTCGCGCCTGAGGGTCAGCCGCTTCGCCTGCATCGCCGGGCGGACCACGTCGATGGCGGCGTCCAGAACCGGCGTCAGATTGCACGGCTCGAGCTTCAGCCGCGCCTTGCCCGCCACGATGGTCGAGATGTCGAGGACGTCGGCGACGAGCCGCATGAGTGCGCGGGCGTTTCGGTCGATCAGCTCCAGCGCCCGGGCCCGGCCCTGGTCGGCGATGGTGCCCTCCCGCAGCATCTGGGCGTAGCCCATGATCGCGTTCAACGGCGTACGCAGCTCGTGCGACAGCGTGGCGAGGAAGTCGTCCTTCAACCGGCTGGTTTCTTCGAGCTGGCGTATGAGCCGTTTCCGCTCGCTGATGTCGCGGGCGATCTTCGAAACGCCGACGATCCGGCCATCCGGTCCCTTGATAGGGGACACGGTCAGGGAGACGTCGATGAGCGTGCCGTCTTTCCGCCTGCGCACGGTCTCGAAATGGTCGATCCCGGTTCCCGCGCGCACGCGCGACAGCACGAAGTCTTCCTCGTCTAGGCGCTCTGGCGGGATAATCAGCGTAATCGACCGCCCGGTGACCTCTTGGGCCGTGTATCCGAACATCCGCTCGGCGGCGCGGTTCCAGGACGTGATCGTTCCCGTGAGGTCCTTGCTCACGATCGCATCGTCCGAAGAATCGACGATCGCCGCCAGCCGAAACACGTCGCGCATGACGCGCTTACGCTCGGTGAGATCGCGCGCGATCTTCGACACACCGATGAGCTCGCCGCCGGCCGTCCGGACTGCCGAAACCGACAGCGCGATCTCGATCTGCGCGCCGTCCTTCCGGATGGCGACGGTCTCATAGGGCTCGATACGCTCACCGCTTCGAACACGTTCCATGACCTCGTCTTCTTCGGCCTGGCGGTCGGGAGGGACGATGAGACCGCTCGAGCGGCCGACGACCTCTTCCGCCGGGTAGCCGAACATCTGTTCGGCCGAGCGATTCCACGATTCGATGGTGCCATCGAGACTCGTGCTGATGATGGCGTCTTCGAAGGAATCGACGAGCGATGCGAGCCGGAAAACCGCGGCGTCGAGCGTCATGGCCTGAGGGGGAAGGATATCAGAACGCCGGCGTGTGTCCGATGCTCAACCGTTCTGCGTTCTAGCCCGGGAGCGAAATGATCGCGTATCGTGCGGATGGCCCGATAATCGGGCCATCGGAAGGAGTGCGTGATGCAAGACGTCGTGATGACCTACTTCGACGGTGAAAAGAACGCAGGCATTCTTCTCATCGGCATCGGCCTCGTCGGCATCGCTGCAGCAGCGGTCTTCTTCCAGGCGCGGTGGGGCCTTCGCTCGCTCGCGGTGACGCTCGGCGTCCTTGCCCTCGCCGAGATCGCGCTGGGCATTGGCCTCCACCTGCGCACGGACCCTCAGGTGAGCGGCCTCATCGCCCAGCTCGGGTCGGAGCCCGCACGATTCCATTCGGACGAAGGCGCACGCATGGTCCGGGTGCAAAGGAACTTCATCGTGATCGAGTACGTCGAGCTGGCGATCATCATCGTCTCGGCCATCGTCGCGGTCACCCAAAAGAGTCGGCCGGGGCTGACGGGCGTTGCGCTCGGTCTTCTGATCAACGGCGCCTTCCTCCTGGCCTTCGATCTCGTGGCCGAGCGTCGAGGCGCGGTCTACCTTTCGGCGATCGAAGCCCATCCACAGTGAAACCCGTGGTTGCGGTACTGGTTTCGCGATACGCGGCGACGCTCCTCTTCGGGCTCGAGCCGAACGACGCAGTCACGCTCGCCTCGGCGGCTGTCGTGCTGGTTCTGGCCGGGCTGGCCGCCGGGTTCGTGCCGGCCTATCATGCGGCCCGGTTGTCGCCGATTCTTGCCTTGAGAAACCAGTAGTGAACCGTTCTAGCGTTCAAGCAGTATCGTCGCGACCGCCGAGTAGTCTTCCTCTCCGCGTCCCTCCGCGACGAGGGCGTCCACGAGCTGCTTCACGGCGGTCGTGATCGGCGCCGGAGCGCGATACTCCGCGAGCGTCTCGGCGGCGATCCGCATGTCCTTCTGATACAGCTTCGTCCGGAACCCGGGCTTGTAGTTCGACTGCAGGATCCGCTCGCCATGGACTTCGAGCACTCGGCTCGCGGCGAATCCGCCGAGGAGCGCCTCCCGGACCTTCGCGGGGTCGACGCCCGCCCTCCGCGCGAGCCCGAAGGCCTCGCCGACCGCCGCCAACGTGCCGCCGATCACGAGCTGGTTGCACACTTTGCAGATCTGGCCGGAGCCCGACGGGCCGATGTGCACGACCCGTTCCGGGTTGCCCATCGCCTCGAAGATCGGCCGCGCCTGCTCGAAGGCCGCGGCCTCGCCGCCCACCATGATCGACAGCGTCGCGTTGATCGCGCC
>JBOGJB010000512.1:0-2084 GCA_050745085.1 Vicinamibacterales bacterium | reverse complement strand
ACGTTCCCCAGCAGCTCGCGGTCGAGGCGGTCCCGCAGGTTGCGCGAGGTGACGAACTGCCCCTCGCGCCCGGCAACCGGCGAGGTGTTCACGCCGAAGACCATCGAGACCGTCGGCTCGTCCACCGCGATCGGCGGGATCGCGACCGGTTGCTCGGCGTCGGCGATCGTGTCGCCGATCGTGATGTTCTCGATTCCGGCCAGACAGACGATGTCCCCGGCGGCCGCCTCGTCGATGTCGACCCGCTTGAGCCCTTCGAAGGCGTAGAGCTTGGTGACGCGGGTCCGATCGACGCCGCCGTCGAGCCGGCAGACCGCGATCGGATCGCCGATCTTCACGCGGCCGTTGACGACGCGGCCGATCGCGATCCGACCGAGGTAATCGCTTGCGTCGAGGTTGGCGACGAGCATCTGGAGCGGCGCCTCGCGATCGCCCCGCGGGGGCGGGATGCGATGAGCGATCGCCTCGAAGAGCGGCCGCAGACTACGACCCTCCGTCGCGGGATCGGCCGAGGCCGTTCCGGCGCGCGCGCTGGCGTAGAGCACCGGGAAGTCGAGCTGATCTTCGGTCGCATCGAGGTCGATGAAGAGGTCGTAGATCTCGTTGAGCACCGGCTGCGGCCTCGCGTCGGGCCGGTCGATTTTGTTGATGACGACGATCGGCGGGAGACGGCGCTCGAGCGCCTTGCGCAGGACGAACCGCGTCTGCGGCAGCGGGCCCTCCGACGCGTCGACGAGCAGCATGACGCCGTCCACCATCACCAGCGTGCGTTCGACCTCGCCGCCGAAATCGGCGTGGCCGGGCGTATCCACGATGTTGATCAGGATTTCGTCGGCCCCGTCCGGACCGGTGTAGCGCACGGCCGTGTTCTTGGCGAGGATCGTGATCCCGCGCTCGCGCTCGAGGTCGGTATTGTCGAGCGCGCGCTCGGCCACGCGCTCGTTCGCGCGAAACACCCCGCTCTGGTGCAGCATCGCGTCCACCAGGGTCGTTTTGCCGTGGTCCACGTGCGCGATGATCGCGACGTTTCTCCGAAGGGGATTGGCGACCGGCCCCGCAGCCGCACCTGTCTGCGGCGTTCGCGTCGAAAAAGGCATCCAGACAGTATAAAGCCGCGGGTCCCATCGCTCCTACGGGAATAGCGGCGGCGGCACCCTTTTCCTTGTGGCTTGCTCGAACGCGTACGCGATCTCGAGGAGCCTCGGTTCGCTGCAGGCCAGTCCGGTGAAGCTCACGCCGTACGGGGACGGCTTCGCGTCGAAACCGGGCGGGAACGGTTGGTTCTGCGGCGCGTTCGGCACCATGCCGAAGGGGACGATGACGGTCGGGTAACCGGGTCTCGAGGCGAGCGCGGCTCCGCTCGCGCCGGGGAAGAGCAGCGCGTCGAGCGTCCGCGCCTTCATGACTTCGTCGATGCCGTGCGCGCCGCCGAGCCGGACGTCCTTCGCCCGATCCGCCTCGTAGCGCGCTCGATCTTTCTCGACGTCCATCTCGTCGGAGATGTCGAGCTGCGACTGGCCGTACTTGAGCGCGCCCGCGTTCGTGTGCGCCGTGTTCCAGTTGCGCAGGTCGGTGAGCGTCTTGACCGGCGCCGCCGGTCCCAGCGACGAGAGCCACGCGTTGAAATCGCGCTTCATGCCGTACTTGAAGCTGACCGAACAGTCCTCGTCCTTCCCCTTCGCGTTGTTCGCGCCGGAGCACATGTTCCACAGCAGGAAGTTGCTCTTCGGGTCCGTGTCGACGACGCTCGGGATGTCCGCCGGATCGACGACGACCGCGCCGTGCTTCACCAGCACGGCGATGACCTCGGTCATGACCTTCGTCTGCTCGGGGTTCAGCCCGCCGCGCGGTTCCTTCGCGCCGGGCGGCGTCGCGCGATCGTAGTAGAACGCGCGCGGGATCCCGACGCGCGCTCCCTTCAGGCCGTTCGCTCTCAGGAACGTCGTGTAGTCGCGACCTGGCGGCGGTCCGCACGTGCGCGTCGCCGCGTCCTTTGGATCGGGCGACGCCGATTCCATGGCGCCCAGCATGATCGCCACGTCGGTGACGCTCCGGGCCATCGGCCCCGGCGTGTCCTGATCGGC
>JBOGJB010000511.1:0-14764 GCA_050745085.1 Vicinamibacterales bacterium | reverse complement strand
GCCCGACGCCGCTCAGCGGCGATCCGCACAACGCGAAAGGCAGCACGCCTGGGCTCGCCATCCTGGAAGTGCTCGACGGCGGCCGCAACGGCCGGCTGCTCGGGCTCGTGCGGCTGACCAACGTGGGAGCGGATGGCGTCGAGAAGGCCGATCCGCACGCGCTGCGTGTGCGACGAACTGGCAATTAGAGCTGCTGATTGGTAGCCGTCCGGGCCACAGGCGGCTTGGGCAGCTCCGGCGTAAAGTCCTCGCCAGGATTGATGAACCGATCGCGCTCGAAGTGGTACTGCTTGTCGTACAGCTGCCGGTAGCGGCCGCCGTTCGCCAGCAGCTCCTCGTGCGTGCCGCGCTCGACGATGCGCCCCTCCTCGAGCACGAGGATCTGGTCGGCGCTGCGGATCGTCGACAGCCGGTGCGCGATCACGAACGTGGTCCGGCCGCGCCGGAGCGAGCGCAGGCCGTCCTGGATGAACGCCTCGCTCTCGCTGTCGAGGCTCGACGTCGCCTCGTCCAGCACGAGGATCCTCGGGTCGGCCAAAATCGCACGGGCGATCGCGACGCGCTGCCGCTGCCCGCCCGACAGCTTCACGCCGCGCTCCCCGACCACGGTCTTGTACTTGTCGGGGAAGTTCTGGATGAACTCGTCGGCGTGCGCGATCCGGCTGACCTCGTGGACCGCCTCGTCCGACGCCTCGGGGCGGCCGTAGCGGACGTTCGTCGCGATCGGCCCGTCGAACAGGAAGTTGTCCTGCAGAACGACGCCGAGCTGCGCCCGGTAGTCGCGCAGCCGGATCGTCGCCAGATCGACCCCGTCCACGAGCACGCGGCCGCGCAGGGGCCGGTTGAACGCCATCACGAGGCTGATGAGTGTGCTCTTCCCCGACCCGCTCGACCCGACTAATGCCGTCGTCGAGCCCGCCGGGGCGCGGAACGAAACGTCGCGCAGTACCGGGACGCCGGCGGTGTACTCGAAGCTGACGTCCTCGAAAACGACCTCGCCGACTATCCCCGGCAGCGCCAGGCGCGCGTGGTCCTCCTGGTCCTCGGTGACCGTGCCGAGGAGCTCGCGGATCCGGTCGAGTCCGGCGAGCGCCTCCGAGATCTGCGTGCCGATCGACGCGATCTGGACGATCGGCGCGGCGACGAGGCCGGTGAACAGAATGTAGCTGAGGAACTCGCCCACGGTCATCCGCCCTTCGAGGATCGCGCGCCCGCCAATGGTAATCATCAGCACGCCGACGATTCCGATGACGACCGTCGAGAAGGCCATGATCGCGGAGACGCTCGTGACCGACTTCGCGACGTTGCGGAACAGCCGGTGCACGCCCTTCGTGAACACCAGCTCCTCGCGTTTCTCCGCGGTATAGGTCTTCACGATGCGGATGCCGCCGAGCGTCTCGTTCAGCCGCCCGGTGACCTCCGCGTTGATCTTGCCGCGCTCGCGGAAGAGCGGACGCAGCCGCTGGAAGGCGACCGCCATCGCGCCCCCGAACGCACCGAGCGCCAGGATCGTGACGAGCGTGAGGTACCAGTTCAGGTACAGCAGATACGCCAGCGCGGCCGCTGCCGTGACGATGCTGCCGGCGAGCTGCACGAGACCGGTCCCGACGAGATTCCGGATACCTTCGGCGTCGCTCATGATCCGCGAGATCAGCACGCCGGTCTGCGTCGAGTCGA
This sequence comes from Vicinamibacterales bacterium, assembly GCA_050745085.1. Taxonomy (GTDB): domain Bacteria; phylum Acidobacteriota; class Vicinamibacteria; order Vicinamibacterales; family 2-12-FULL-66-21; genus DATAEE01. The sequence continues at coordinate 13,087 of JBOGJB010000511.1, read as the reverse complement.
AGAAGCGGACCGGCAGACGGGCGACGTGCGCCTCGACCCGGCGCCGCATGTCGGTGATGGCGCGCTGCGCCGCCACGCCGAGCACCTGCGACAGCGCGAAAGACGTCACGGCCTGGACGGCGGTCGCCGCCGCCCCGGCCAGCGCCAGCGGCCACAGCAGATCCGCGCGCTGCTTGCCGATGACGTCGTCGATCAGGAACTTCGACGTGGCCGGCAGGACGAGCCCGGCCAGCCGGTTGACGAGCATGATGCTGAGCCCGAGGGACAAGCGGCCGCGACGCGCCCAGACAATTTCGCGGGCCTCTTTCCAGGCGGTGGAGGTGAAGACGGGAGAAGGCACAACCTAATGGTACCCTCAATGGCGAATGCCCAATGCCGAATGCCGAATGGGACTGCACTCGCCACTGAGGCGTACACGAAAAGGGGCGCCGGGAACATGGCCACCGGCACCCCTTCTAGATTCTAGATTTTAGATTCTGAATTCCAGATCTACCCTCAGAATTTCACCCGTATCTCTCCGATCACCTGCATCGGCAGCACGTCGCCGAAGACGTGCTGCTGCACATCCTGGTCGAACAGGTTGATCATCTTGAGCGACGTGGTCAGGCGGTCGCCGTTCCACTTGACGCCGACGCCGGCGTTGACGAGCGTGAACGACTCGGTCGTCCCGTGAAACCGGGAGTCGAGCACGTCCTGGAAGAACGCCTCGTCCTGATAGCTGATCGCCACGTTGCCGAGCCACCGGTCGCGGCTGAAGTTCAGCCCCACGTTGAAGCGGTTCGTCGGCGGCCGGTTCAATTCGGTGATGTCCGCCGGGTTGTCCGGATCCGGGTCGTCCTGCCACGAGTAGTTCGCGAACGCCGTGAGGTACGGGGTCACCGTCATGTCCGCGCCCAGCTCGAACCCGATCTGACGGTACTGGCCGAGGTTGCGGTACGTGAAGCAGCAGGGCAGACCGCGGCCGGCGAGGTTCAGAAGGTCCAGCACCGGCCGGAACGGCGGCGGGAAGCCCGGCGGCGGGTTGGCGGCCGTGTACGTACCGGTCTGCGCGAAGTTGATGCTCTCGTCGAAGTTGTTGACGAAGAACGCCGCGGTCAGCGTCGCGCGGCCCGCCATGATGCCGGTGTAGCCAATCTCGTACGCGTCGAGCGATTCCTCCACGATGTCGGTATTGCCCACCGCGGTGATCGGGAAGGTGACGACGCCGAGCGCCGGGTTCAGGGGCCGCAGGTCCGCCTGATTGAGGATCGTGACCCCCAAGTGCTCGTTGACCACCGACGGCGAGCGGTAGGCCCGGTTGTACGACACGCGGAACGTGTGGTCCACATGCGGCTTGACCATGAACGCCACGCGCGGCGAGACCACCGCGTCGATGTTGCTGAACATGTCCAGCCGCGCTCCTGCGACGAGCCGGAACATGTCGCTCAGGAAGATGTCGTCCTGAGCGTAGATGCCTCCCTCGGTCCGGCTGTCGGCGTTCGGCGCCAGCGAGAGATCAAAGGTGCTGTACCGGAAGTTGCCGCCGTAGGAGACGACGTGACGCGCGGCGAACGTCTTCGCCTCCCCGTATTCGGCGTCGAACGTGTTTGTCTTGAACTTGAACCCGATCGGCTGTCCCGTCGCGCCGACCGCGAGCAGGTTCGTCGCGTCGCCGTTGAGGATGTTCGTGAAGAACTGCAGCCGGCGCGCCTCCTTGCTGTAGCCCGCCTTCGCGTAGCCGAGGATGCTGCCGGTGTCGATGTCGAACGGTCCGATCCCCGAGTGCATGATCCCATCGGTGCCGGCCACGCCGCCGCTGAAGGTCCAGCGCGACTGGCCATCCGGGCTGTCGTAGTCGGCGCGCAGGTCGAATTTCGGCTGCGTCGTCCCCTGGTTCGTGAAGTTCGGATACGGCGTCGGGGGGACAACGTTGTTCGGGATGTTCCCCGTCGGTCTGGGAAATGGACCTGACGTGTAGGCGCCGGCCGACAGCTTGTACGCCCAGCGGTCGTTCACCGCCTGCGCGTGCGTGCCGCTGACGTAAAAGAGCGAGCTGCCGCACTCGTCGCCGTCGCTCTGCCGGCAGGCGTCGTCGCTCGGACGCGAGAAGCCGCCGAAGCCGAGCGTGGCGCTCGTCCCCTGGATCTCGCGCGGCGACTTGGTGATGACGTTGACGACGCCGTGGAGCGCGTTCGCCCCCCAGACCGCGGACGCCGGACCTCGGATGACTTCGATCTGTTTGATCTCGCCGAAGTTGACGGGTAGGAAGTCCCACATCACGAAGCCGAAGAAGTCCAGGTAGACCGAGCGGCCGTCGAGGACGGCGAGCTGGCCGGTCGCCAGTGACGAGGCTGCGCCCCGGCTCGTCATGTTGACGTCGCGCGCGGAGATCTGCGTCACGTTGAGGCCCGGCACCGACCGCATCAGATCGGCGAAGGACTGCGACGGCGAGCTCTGGATGAACTGGCTGTTGAGCACCGTGATCGTCGACGGCGCGTTCACGAGCTTCTGCTCGACCTTGGAGGCCGACACGACCACGACTTCTTCGTACCTCGGAGGCTCCTCCGGCTTCGGCTGCGGCTGCTGTTCCTCCGGCTTCTTTTCCGGCTGAGAGGGGGCCGGCTGGGACGGCTGCTGAGCGGCAGCCGGCGACACGGCGGTCGCGAACGCGAACGCGACGACGCACGCCAGCACTCGGACGAGATTCATTGTGGCTCCTTGCGTGCCCGGCGACGTGCCGGGCGTCCAGTCGCGCAAACTGCTGAAGATGCACGATTTTACCCCGGTAAACGCCCTGAATCAAACCGGGTACACTTCCCGTAGACCGACATGAAACCAGACGACTGGGCCTCCTGGCCGGACGAAAAGCTGCTGGACCTGCGGCTGTGCGATCTCGGGGTGGCGATCGACGGGAGCGGCCTCGAGGCCCGGCTCCAGCAGCTCGACGCCGAGCTGGCGGCGCGCGGCCTCATGTTCCGCCCCCACTACTGGCTCTCGGATGAGTGGTTCACCCCGGACGGCGTGCCCGGTATGGCGATCCCTTTTTACCTCGCCCACCCGCGTCTGATACGGCTCGAGGAATCGCAGATGCTCGAGGTCGAGGGGGGAAACGCCGAGTGGTGCATGCGCATCCTCCGGCACGAGGCGGGGCACGCGATCGACAACGCCTACCGCCTGAGGAAGGACGGACGCCGGCTCAAGCTGTTCGGCTACTCGTCGCGCGGCTACCCGGACTACTACACGCCCAGACCTCACAGCAGACGCTTCGTGCTGCACCTCGACTCGTGGTACGCGCAGAGCCACCCGGACGAGGACTTCGCCGAGACGTTCGCTGTCTGGCTGACGCCGGACGCCGACTGGCAGGCGCGGTACCAGGGCTGGCCGGCGCGGCGCAAGCTCGAGCTGATGGACGACCTGATGCGCGGCGTCGCCGGCCGCGCGCCGATCGTGACGACGCGACGGACCGTGGACCCGATGTCGCGCATCCGGCGAACGCTCCGCACGCACTACGCGCGCAAGCGGGAGCACTACGGGCTGACCTACCCGGACTTCTACGAGCGGGACCTCCGCCGCCTCTTCTCCGACGCGCCCGAGCACGCGAAGAACATGAAGGCGTGGCGCTTCATCGCGCGCGTGCGCCGCGAGACGCGCCGCATGGTCGCGGGCTGGACCGGCGAGTATCAGTACACGATCGACCGGGTCATCGAGGCGATGATCGAGCACGCCAGGAAGCTGAACCTGCGGCTGCGCGCCTCCGAGGAAAGCACGAAGATGGACTTCCTCGTGCTGCTCACCGTGCAGACCCTCAACTACCTGCATTCGGGACGTCATCGAGTCGCCCTCTAGCCCGGCTTCGCAGTGTCGATCTGCGAACCCGATCAGCGATCGACCCGTTTCACTTCGTACAGGGTCGCCCATCGGGCTCGCCCGGCGATGGCGCCGCTCACGGCGCCGATGGGAGCGCCGAAATACAGCGCGCCCAGCGCCCCGACTTGCCAGGGCTCGAAAAAGTTGTCACCCATGGCGAGCACCGTGAAGACCCCGCCGGCAGTCGCGGCGCCGATCGCCATGTGCTTCAGGAATGCAGATCCGCGACGCGCCGGCTGCAGCTGGTGCCTGACGCGGACGATCGACGTCCGGGGGATCGGCGCTTGCGGTCCCGCAAGCGTGAGCGTCAACGATTCGCCGTCCACCGCGGCGACGGCACCCTGGCGTGACGATCCGTCCGACAGCCGAACGTCGACGAACGCGTCGGCCGGTAGCGCCTGCACCGCACCCCATCCGCTGGACGGGGCGTGGACGATCGCGACGCTCTTCGCCTGGCCTCGCCCCGGAACGCTCGCGCAGCCGGTTCCTACGATCGTTGCAAGTGTCAGCGCGCATCCCCTTTGCAGCATCTCCTGCCTCCATGGTGGAGAGTAGCGGCGCGGTCGCTGACAAGTCCTCAGCGAAGGGTGAAAAAGTGTGAGAACTCGGGGAGCGAACCCGTCGTATACTCGAAAAACCCTATTTGCCAGCCGGAGGCGCAGCCCTAATGAAACGCACAACGTCGTTCCTGTGTGTCGCGACGATCGCCTGGACGGCGTCGCTCGGCCTCTCTGCGGAGGGGCAATACGCCAAGTCCGCCGCCACGGATCCGGCGCCGATCTTTACCAAGGACGTCGCGCCCATCCTCTACAAGAACTGCGTCGGCTGCCATCGCCCCGGCGAGATCGCGCCGATGTCGCTCCTCACGTACGCCGACGCGCGGCCGTGGGCCAAGGCCATCCGGGACGAGGTCAGCGACGGGAACATGCCGCCGTGGCACGCCGACCCCCAATACCTCAAACTGCGTGATGAGCGCCGCTTGACCGACGCCGAGAAACAGACGCTCGTCCGCTGGGCGAGCGCCGGCGCGCCCGAGGGGGATCCGAAGGCGTTGCCCGTTCAGCCCGCGTTTGCCGAGGGCTGGCGAATGGGCAAGCCGGACGCGATCTTCGAGATGCAGGAGGACTACGCGGTCCCGGCGGAGGGAACCATCGAGTACGAGTGGTTCTACCTCCCGACGAACTTCACCGAACCGAAGTACGTCCAGCAGATTGAGGTTCGCCCGGGCAACAAGGCGGTCGTGCACCACGTGCTCGTGTACTACCGCGCGAACCCCGACAAACAGCGGACGCCGGTGCTGCAGCCCAACCCGGAACAGTCGAAGACGCCCGAGCGTCGCGTCAACGGATCACGGCCGCCCAGGGGTCGCGAGGCCGGCCCGCGCCGGCTGATCGCCAGCTTCGCCCCGGGCATCGATCCGCAGATCTTCCCCGCCGGCACCGCGCTGCGCCTCGAGGCTGGAGGGACGATGGAGCTGCAGATGCACTACACGACGAACGGCACGCCCGGGACCGACCGGTCGAGGATCGGCGTGATCTTCGCGAAGGAAGAGCCGAAGCACGAGATCCGCGCCGCCGCCTTCTTCAACGGGACTCTGGTGCTCCCGCCGGGCGCCGACGACGTGAAGGTCGATGCGGATCTCACGTTCCTGCAGGACGCGATTGTGTGGGGCATGCTGCCGCACACGCATCTGCGGGGGAAGAAGTGGGAGTATCGCCTCGAACTTCCCGACGGAACGTCGAAGATGATCCTCGCGGTCCCGAAGTACGACTTCAACTGGCAGACGTACTACATGTTCGAAGAGCCGCTGCGCGTGCCCAAAGGGTCGAAGCTCTTCGCCTCCGCCTGGTACGACAACTCGACGAAGAACAAGTTCAATCCCGACCCGAAGGTCCAGGTGCTGTGGGGCGATCAGACGTGGGAGGAGATGCAGTACACCGGGCTCCTGTTCAGCCCGGCGTTGCCCGCGCCGACCACCACTGTGCAGAAATGACGAAAAGGCGACAGTCACCTTTTTTCTCTTTCTGTAAAAGGGTAACTGTCCCCTTTCTGTTGCTGGCGGGCCTCACGCCCACCGCAGCGCACCCCCGCATCACCACCACCATCACTTGGTCGCGCGAGATCTCGCGCATCGTCGAGCGCCGCTGCGCGCGCTGCCATCGTCCCGAGGGCGAGGCGCCGATGTCGCTGCTGACGTGGGCCGAGGCACGTCCGTGGGCGAAGGCAATCAAGGAGGAGACGCTGGCACGGCGGATGCCGCCGTGGCCCGCCGTCCGCGGCTACGGCGCCTTCGCGAACGATCCGAGCCTGTCGCCGTTCGAGATCGATCTGATCGCGGCCTGGGCCGACGGCGGCGCGCCCCGCGGCCACGAACAGGACCTGCCGCCCGAGCGGCCCTCGGGGTTCGGACCTCGGGCCTCGGCGCCGGACCTCGGGCCTGGTGCCTCGGCATCGGAACCAGCAGGCGCGCGCACGCTCGTCGCCGGCTGCGGGCTCACGCCGCTACCGACCGGCGCGGCGATCGTCGCGCTGCGGTCCGACGACAATGCGCCGTCGTCGTCGATCGGCATTGCGCTGCAGCCGAGACGGGGAACGCCCCAGATCCTCGCGCTCATCCGGAATTACGATCCGAAGCTCCGCCAGACCTACGAGCTCGCGAGTCCACTCACCGTCCCGCGCGGCGCGCGGCTCCATGTCGTCAGCGCGTCAGCGCCCTGCCGGATTACGGTTACCTACGCGCAGTAGACGACCCTCAAGGGTCGTGCTATGGGTCCTGTCGCGCGACGCCCGGCTCGCGGACCGTGACGGTGAACGGCACGGTGATCACGTTGCCGCGGCGCTGCACTTGCAGCCACATGCGATAGCCGCCAGGGCGAGGGAAGCGGACGAAGAAAGCGACAGGGACCAGGGACTGGGGACTAGGGACTCCTTCCACGGTCTGCTGGTTCGCTGGCGGATGTCCTGGCTGAGCCCCTGGCTGTGTACCCGGCTGAGTCCCTGGTCCCACGTCCCCAGTCCCTTCAGGGTGACTATGAATCGCGTCCACCAGATCCGCAGACATCACGAGCAGGTGCCCCGGCGCGCCGAGAAACGGCTCGAGATCTGCCGGCCCGAGACCGGCAGTATCGAGGCACGTGAACGTCAGGGTGGCCTCGCGTCCGGCGACGAGCGGGGCGGCGTCGAGCGCGATCCGCAACCCGCCGGCGGTCTTCTCGCGCGCGTCCGGCACGAGTGCGGGAGGCTCGGCGAAGAGAGGCCCCGCGAACCCCGGCGTGACGATCGTGCGCTGGACCGTCTGCGGCACGCCTCCCTTCGGATAGAAATCAGCGACGAGGCGGTACACGCCGGAACGCGGCACGCGCAACTCGAGCCTGAACGCGCCGTCCGAGCCAAGCTCCGGGTGCACGTGATCGAAGTGCGCGAGGTCGCGCGACACAACGAAAAGGTGGAACGGCCGCTGGTGCACGACCTCGAAGTCGCGAACCTTCTCACGTCCGGCCATGACGCGCATCGTCAGCGCGATCGTGCCGGACGCCCGGCCGCGGGCGACGTCCACTTCCAGGCCGTTCTCGGCGAACGCGCGCGCGTCCATCGGTGCGAGCGTCATGCCGCAGCGGTGGCAGACGGCCCGTTCCGCGGCGCGCACGTCTGGATGCATGGGACACCAGTAGATGGGAGAAACTTGGGTGAGGAGCGAGCCGAACGCGAGAGCGACAATGGAGGGGACCGACTGACCCGCGCTCCTCACGGCGCCAGCTTCCCCCGCGCGTGCAACGCGAGCGCCGCCTCGGCAATCCGCGGATCGAAGTGCTTGCCGGACCCCTGGCGGATCAGCTCGGCGGTTTCATCCATCGTCAGCGCGCCGCGGTAGGAGCGGGTGGAGGTGAGCGCGTCGACGAAATCGGCGACGCCGATAAGTCGGCCCAGAAGCGGGATCTCCTCGCCCGCGAGGCCGTCCGGATAGCCGTTGCCGTCCCACCGCTCGTGGTGATGCTTCACGCCCGGCAGGATTGCCGTCACGACGGGGCTCTGGATGTTGGCCAGGATGCGCGCGCCGTGGACCGGGTGCTCCTTCAGCGCGGTGAACTCGGCCGGCTCGAGCTTGCCCGGCTTGTTCAGGATCGAATCCGGCACGGCAATTTTGCCGACGTCATGGAGGAGCGCCGCGAGCTCCGCGTGCCCCTGGACGTCCTGCCCCTGGCCGATCTCGGCGGCGAGACGCCGCGCCAGCGCCGCGACGCGCTCCGAGTGGCGGTGGGTGTAGCCGTCCTTCGCGTCGACAGTCGCCGCGATGGCGCGGATCGTGTCGAGCAGCAGGCGCTCAAGGTCGCCGAGGAGGCGAACGCGGTGCAGCGCGACCCCGGCCTGGTTGCCGACCGCCGCCAGCAGCTCCAGGTCCGCGTCGTTGAACCGGCCCGGCCCGCTGAGAGTATCGACGTACAACGCGCCGAGGATCGCGTCCGCCGTCCGGAGCGGGACGCACATGACGGATCGGATCCGCTGGCCGATGATGCTCTGCCCTTCCTTGAACCGCTCGTCAGAGGTCGCATCGTGCGCGAAGGTCGAGACCCCCTTGCCGACAACGTCCGAGACGATCGTCCGGCTCACAGCGAACGGCTCGTCGATCGACCCTTCTGTTTTCGTGTACGAGGCCGTGAGCTGGATCGTCTCGTCCTCGCCGGTGCCTCGGCGGAGGAGGAGCGCGCCGCGATCGGCGCCGGTCACCTCGAGGACGGCGCGCAGCACGTCGTCGAACACCGTCTTCGCGTCGCGTGCCCCCGCGAGGAGCTCCGAGACCGAGTGGAGCGTGGCCAGGTGGCGCTGCGCGCGGCGGAGCACGGTCTGCTCCGGCGTGGCCGACTCGATCGACGAGAGCCACTGGAACTGCGACGGCTCGATCCGCTTGCGGATCACCGACTCGATCGTGGACTCGTCTGCGGTCAGGAAGGCGGTCTCGTGGGGGGTCCCCATCTGCGACGGACGGCATTCGACGACGGTCGAGCCGACGCGCAGGCGGTCACCGGGCGTCAGTCGGGCGCGCTCGATCGGCTCGTCGTTGACGAACGTCCCGTTTGCGGAACCGAGATCGACGACGACCAGCCAGTCGATGGCTGCTTCGACCGTGCAATGCCGCCTCGACACCGCCTGGTCGTCGACCTGGATGTCACACTGCGGCATGCGACCGATGGTCAGCGGAGAGCCGGGCCGCACGGGAACCGCGCGACCGTCAGAAGGGATGAAGAGATCAAAGAACACAACGGCTACGCGATTATACTCCCGGGATGTTGCTGCGCCCGGCGCTGGCCGCGCTTCTCGCCTCACTGACGCTTCTTACTGTTCCGCACGCGCAGTCACCCGACTGGCTCGACGCCTATCGCGAACCGGCGGCGCGCATCGTGACCGAGGCCACGAGCGGCCCCCACGCGTGGGAGCGGCTCGCCGAGTTGACCGACACGTTCGGCGCGCGGTTCAGCGGGTCCGAGAACCTCGAGCGCGCGATCGCGTGGACCGTGGAGATGATGCGGCGTGACGGACTGGAGAACGTCCGGACCGAGACGGTGATGGTGCCGCGCTGGGTCCGCGGCGCCGAGAGCGCGGAGATCGTGTCGCCGGCGCGTTCGCCGCTGGCGATGCTGGGGCTGGGTGGGAGCGTCGGCACGCCCGCGGACGGCATCCAGGCCGAAACGCTCGTCGTGTCCAGCTTCGCGGAGCTCGATGCGCGCGCGGCGGACGCGAAAGGCCGGGTCGTCGTCTTCAACGTTCCGTTCACGACGTACGGAGAGACGGTGCAGTACCGGTCGAGCGGCCCCTCGCGGGTCGCCGAAGTAGGCGCCGTGGCGATGCTCCTCAGGTCGGTCGGCCCGGTCGGCCTGCGCACACCGCATACCGGCGCGCTCCGCTACGCTGCCGGGGCCCGTCAGGTGCCCGCGGCCGGGATCTCGGCCGAGGACGCCGAGCGCCTGCACCGGATGCAGCGGCGCGGCACCAAAACGATCGTCCGGCTCAAGATGGACGCGAGGTTTTTCCCCGACGTCGAGTCCGCCAACGTCGTCGCGGAGATTCGCGGGCGCGAGACGCCGGATGAGGTCGTCGTCGTGGGCGGCCATTTCGATTCGTGGGACGTCGGCACCGGGGCGACCGACGATGGCGGAGGCTGCATCGCGACGTGGGAGGCGCTGCGCATCGTGAGGGTGCTCGGCCTGCGCCCGCGCCGCACCTTGCGGGTCGTCTTGTTTACGAACGAGGAGAACGGTCTTCGCGGCGGGTTCGCGTACCGCGATCGCTACAAGACCGAGCTGTCACGCCACGTGCTGATGATCGAGTCCGACGGCGGCGTCTTCCGCCCGACCGGGTTCGGCTTCAGCGGGAACGACGCCGCGCGCCGGACGATCGAGCGAATCGGATCGCTGCTCGCCGGCATCGACGCGCATCGTGTCGGACCGCAGGGAGGTGGCGCCGACATCGGCCCGAGTGTCGAGGCGGCGCGAATCCCCGCGATGTCGCTGAACGTCGACGGCAATTACTTTCTGATTCACCACACGCCGGCCGACACCATCGACCGCATCCGACCGGAGGAGATCGCGCGCGCCACGGCGGCGATCGCCGTCATGGCATACGTAGTTGCCGATTTGCCGCAGAGGCTCGGGCAGAAACCGGCAGGTAGGCCCGACCTTTAGGTCGGGCGTGCGTGGATCATCCGGACATCTCGGTTATCCGATCACGCCCGGCCTAAAGGCCGGGCCTACCGGCCTGCACGGAAAGCGTAAACACCAGATAGTCAGCGCGCTTCCGGTCTTGCTTCGAGGGTTTCAGGGCGTCGAGATTCTCGACCGGCAGGATCGACAGGACGACGACGCGGGCGTGCGGGACGCGGCGGGTGACGCGCTCGGCCGCGCCGTCGCCGAAGTCGGTATGGAACGCGCCGTTGAAGTGGACGACGAGCGGCGCCCCCTGCTCGCGCGCCCGCACGACCGACTCGGCCATGGTTTCGTCCTTGAGGCACTGCGAGAGGTAGAAGCGCCGCACCATCGCGCGCTGCTCCGCCGCGGGCATCTTCTCAGCGCCCGGCATCGGATGGGAGGTCATGGTCTCGACGAAGCGGTCGAAGTAGTCGTCCTCCGGGCACCGGACGTCTTCGGCATACCACACGCGGTCGCCGTTGGCCCGCTCGAGCGCCTCGAGGCCTCCCTTCGCGACCTCGGATGCGAGCCGGCGCGGCACGTTGCTCGCCACGATAGGCCAGCCCGTGCTCTTTGCAAACTCGACGAGCGGGCGGTAGTCGGTCGCGTAGCGCGGCCAGGGGCGTGACGCCTTCAGGAACGCGTCCTCGGCCGCCGATCCCGCGACGTACTCCGATACGAGCGACTGCACGTCCCGGTCGAACATCTCCAGCGCCAGCGTGACGTTCCCCCGCCGTCGCGCCAGCCCCTCGAGGATGGCCAGCTCGAGCCGGTGCGTGTTCGGGTCGTCGTGCTGCTCGCCCACGAACAGGATGTCCGCCCGCGCCAGCTCCGCGAGCATCGCTTCGAAATCGGTGAAGCGCTTGCGATCGGAGTCGTAGACGCGCTCGGGGATGTAGCTCGCCACGATGACGGGTACGTGCGCAGCACTCTGCGCCAGGACGATAAGCAGCGAGAGCAGCATGACGCGTGATGCTACCATCAATGCCGAATGCCGAATGCCGAACGCACAAGGAGACAGAGATGCGATTTGTCGTTACCGCCCTGCCGATCGTCGTGGCCCTGTCTGCTCCCTCCGCCCAGGAAGCCGAAGACCGTACGCTCCTGACGTGGGATCAGATGCGCGCGATCATCAACGAGGCGTCGGGCGATCGCGCGATGCACCACGTGCTGGAGCTCGTGCCGTACCCGCGCGTGCGGAACCGCTCGGAGTACGAGGGGCACTTCCGCGAGAGCGAGGTCATGGCGCGCTTCGCCCGTGAGTACGGCTTCAGCGGCGTCGAGATCGAATCCTTCCCCGCCACGAACCGCACGTGGCACGCGACTCGCGCGGAGCTGTGGATGATCGAGCCGGTGGCGCGGAAGCTGTTCGACATCCAGGACGTCGCGATCGCCGCCGCATCCGGAAGCGAGTCGGGCGACGTCACCGCGGACCTAGTCGACGCCGGCCCGGGGCGTGCGGCGGACTTCGACGGGCGCGACGTCAAGGGGAAGATCGTCCTCGGCGCCGCGCCGCTCAACGCGCTGGCGCGTCTCGCGGCGGAGCGCGGCGCGGCAGGCGTCCTCAGCTACAACTCGCTCAGGGCGGACGAGCGCCCCGATCAGATCCTGTCGCAGGGGCTCGGCGGCGGCGGACCGCAGGCGCAGGCGGCGCCGCGCGGCTTCGGCTGGGCGATCTCCCCGCGCGTCGGGCGCGACCTCACCTCACGCGTGGCCCGCGGCGAGAAGGTCCGCCTGCGCTCGATCGTCGAGGCGGAGACGTTCCCGGGCGAGCTGGAGGTCGTGCATGCGGCGATCCCCGGCGACGGTAGCTCCACGCAGGCGATCGCCGTCAGCGCGCACCTGTACGAGGGCTATCAGAAGCAGGGGGCGAACGACGACAACTCCGGTTGTGCGATGACGCTGGAAGCCGGACGGACCCTCATCAGACTGATCAAGGAAGGCGCCCTGCCGAAGCCGAAGCGGGCGATTCACTTCCTCTGGGTTCCCGAGATCAGCGGCACCAACGCGTGGCTGCGCAAGCACGAGGACGTCAGGGCGCGGCTCATCGCGGACCTCAACTTCGACATGGAAGGCATCGCGCTGAGGGAGAGCAATGCGAGCTGGGTGCTGCACCGCACACCCGACACGTTCCCGTCGTTCCTCAACGACCTGTCGGCGAGCTTCCTCGAGGCCGTCGCGGATCTGAACCGCGAGCGTGTGCGGTACCGGCACCACGGCTACGCCTTTACGCTGCCGGTCGTGTCGCCGAACGGCACGCGGGATCAGTTCAACGTCAAGGTCGAGAAGCACTACGGCGCGAGCGATCACGCGGTGTTCCTCCAGCGAGGGATCCCGGCCGTGATCTTCAACACCTGGCCCGATCCGTACTACCACTCGTCTGAGGACACACCGGACAAGCTCGATCCGACGCAGTTCAAGCGGGCCGCGGTCGTCACCGCCGCCGCGGCGATCGCGCTCGCAGCAGCAGACGATGCCATGGCGGCACGGGTGATGGCGGAATCGCTCGCGCCCGGCGCGGAGCGGATGGGCGGGGCGGAGCGGAAGGCCCTGGCGTACCT
>JBOGJB010000510.1:0-6615 GCA_050745085.1 Vicinamibacterales bacterium | reverse complement strand
GCTAGGTGCTGGTGCCATCGGGTGGTGGGGCCGGATGCCATTGACGCGAAGGTGCGTCGGCACCCGCTCAATCCACTGATACTCACTAATGTTTCCGATGGTCACTGTGGTAGGTGTCACGTCTGCTGCTCGGCGTTTGTTAGCCAACGGCCAGCTCGATGCCGGGTGTAAAGCGAATCGTTCCTGCGTATTCGATGTGCAGCTTTCGTCCGCACGATCGCCGCCTGGTCGAGCGCTTCGAGCAGTCGTGCCATCTCAGGCCGCTCGAATACCTTCTCGATCACCGCGTAACCCTTGTCCGAATCGCTCATGTGCGTCCGCCATTGCCTTCAAACCGTACGAGCGAGCGGCTCGCACTAAGCCCCGAACTGGCGAAGGTGATGATCGAGGTGTCGGTACTGCAGGACGTCCCAGTCGCGTGGGCTCATCCGGCCGAACGTCGGATGGACGACCCCCAGCTTGTCAGGCAACGTCGCGGCGAAGCGCTCGATGAGCTCGACCACCAGTTCTCGATCCCGTTCCCAACCGACACTCGGCGTGTCGAACGAGCCGGGCGGCGACTGGATCTTTCCTTCGGGCCACGGCAGGCGGTGGATGGCAAGGTATCGCCAGACCGCGCCACGGATTCGACCGGGAGGCGAGCCTTCCAGCTTCCGCTCACCCAACGCCATGCGCAAGCCAGATGCGAGATGGGGCAGGAGCTGCCCGGGCTCCATCCGGCCCCATCGACGCGGGTGCTCCGGAGTGAGCGCGGCGAGTCGGCCGAGAATGGAACGTCGGCCGGCTGGATCACGAAGCGAGCGGGGGACCATGTTGACGTTCCTCTCGAATCGCGCTGGTAGCGAGGAGTGGACCTGTCAATGGCTCCAGCGATCCACGGCTTTGCATAGACCCAGATATTCGCTGAGCGGGACGAGCGGCCTGCCGTCTCCCAGCAGAGCGAGCCGGATTTGCACGACCCGCTCGCGCATCCATCCAAACTCCTTCACCAGCTCACTGGTCCGTCGACTGTCGAAGGAAGGATCGGAGACCTTGTACTCTCCATTGGCGAAAGACTCTGGTCTGGTGAACGGATCGGCAAAAAGGTACGCCTTGTCCGCCAGGTCTTCGCCGTATTCCCACACCAGGCGGTGCAAGTACGACGGCCCCATCACGAAGATCGCGTCTGCCTCCTCGCACAGATCGCGGGAGAGCTTCATCGGTCGGTGTGCGCTCGCGTCGACGCCCCATTTTCGGAGCATCCCTTCCGCGCGATCGTTGATCCGCTCTCCCACATCCAGCCCGGCCGACAGCGCCGGAGCGTTGCAGAGATCTTGATAGAGGTAACGGGCCAGAACCGAACGGCAGCAGTTGGCGTGGCAGACGAACAGCGGGACAGTCATGACTCGTTCTCATTCAGGGCCTGCCGGATATGAGTCGTAACGGTCAGAGGGGAAAATCTCAATGAGGTCCGCAATCGCGTCGAACACAATCATTGTGCACCGGAGTGCACCTAGTGCGCCGAGTGCACCTACGGTGAAGCGTCAGTCCTGACAGGGAGTCCCGCGCGGACCCAAGCGGTCATCCCGCCGGTCAGGTTGATGACGTCGGTGATTCCCGCGCGCTCGAGAACGCTGGCGGCGACCGTCGAGCGATACCCGGTGCCGCACGTGACCGCGATCGGGCCGCGGCCGCGCAGCTCGTCGACCCGGTCATTCAGCGCGCCTCCCATGATGTGGATCGCGCCGTCGATGTGACCGCCCTGGAACTCGGCCTCGCTGCGAACGTCGAGCATGGTGAGTGTCCGATCGCCCGCGAGGCGTTCACGGAGGACCTCAGGCGTGACCTGCTCGATCGTCACGGTGGGGAAGCCGGCGCTCGTCCAGGACATCATCCCGCCGTCGAGGTACCCGACGACCTGGTCGAGGCCGACGCGGACGAGCGACCTGATCGCGTCGGGGATGAGCTGCGGATCCCCCGCCACCAGCAGGATCGGCGTCTCGTAGGGCACGACCCACGACGCCCAGGTCGAGAGGTTCTGACCCGCGCCGATGCCGAACGCGGCCGGGATGTGGCCGCCGCCGAATCCGATCTGATCTCGGAGGTCGATGACGACGTGACCGCGGTTGGCGAGGTCGCGGAAGCGGGCCGCGGGGGTGGGTTCGAGGCCCGGCAGGCCGTTCAGAATCGGCGGCCCCTCGGCGTTGAGCGCCTTCATCCGCGCGTAGTACGGTGGGAACGGCGGCACGCTCGTCAGGATCTTGTGGACGAACTCGTCGCGGCTCAGGCGCCGATTGAAGTACGGGTTCGCGATCCGCTCGAAGCCGAGCGTGGACATGGGCCGCTCGCTCATGCCGGCGCCGCACATCGATCCGGCGCCATGCCCAGGGTGCACCTCGACGCCGTCGGGCAGGTCAGCGACCCGCTCGCGAACGCTGTCGAAGAGTTGATGGGCGAGCGCCGCCTTGGCTGCCTCGCCGAGCAGATCGGGACGGCCCAGCGATCCGACGAAGAGGAAGTCACCCGTCAGAAACAATTGGGGGACGTCTCGCGCGCGCGCGGTGTCGTACACGAGGAACGACAGATGCTCCGGTGTATGCCCCGGCGTGTGGCGCGCGACGAGCCGCGCCGACCCCAGTTCGATCGCGTCACCATCGCGCAGATCCTCGTGCGGCACGCGGACCTCGTACGTCTCGCCGCGGTCGTGCCCCGACGGCCGGTACTGCGCGCCGGCGCGCTCCGCCAGCTCCCGCGCGCCCGACGCGAAGTCGGCATGGATGTGCGTCTCGAGGACGTGGGTGATGCGAACTTTCTTCGCCGCAGCGACGTCGAGGTAGACGTCGACGTCCCGGCGCGGATCGACGATCGCCACGACGCCGGCCCGGGCGCAGCCGACGGCGTAGGAATACTGGGAGAGCCCCCGGTCCTCAAATCTCTCGAACAGCATTCAAGTAATCCCGCAGTTTGCGGAAGGCCCGCCCGCGGTGGCTGACCGCGAGCTTCTCCTCCGTGGACGCTTCCGCCAGCGTCCGGCCGTACGGCGGATACAGAAAGATCGGATCGTAGCCGAAGCCGTTCCCGCCGCGCGGCTCGCGTGTGATCCGCCCCTCGACCACCCCTTCCGCTTCGAAGAGGATACGCCCGCCGTCGGCGAGGGCGAGCGCGCAGACGAAGCGCGCCGCCGTGTCGTAGACGCCGCGCCCCTCGACACGCTCGGGGCGTCCTGAGCCTGCCGAAGGGCGCCGGTCGAGCGCCGCGAACAGATTGGCGAACTTCTCGGGATACGTGTCGCCGTCGTACCGCGCGGACCGCACGCCCGGCTCGCCGTCGAGCGCGTCGATCGTCAGCCCGGAATCCTCGGCCACCGCGGGCAGCCCGATCGCCGCTGCGTAGTGTAGCGCCTTCCGCCGGGCGTTTTCCGCGAACGTCGCGCCCGTCTCCTCAGGCTCCGGCACGCCCGGATGGTCCGCCAGCGTCTGGAGATCGATGGGCAGGCCGCTGAGGATCGCGCGAATCTCACGGAGCTTGCCCGGGTTGGTGGTCGCGATGAGCAGTCGCGAGCGCGGTCCCATTCGGCCCTCGGCATTGGGCATTCGGCATTGACTGCGTCAGCGCAGAAGGTGTCCCACCACCTCGCGCTGAATCTCCACCAGCCGCGCGATCCCCGCGTCCGCGAGCGCGAGCAGAGCGTCGAGCGTCCGCCGCTCGAACGGCGGCCCTTCAGCCGTGCCCTGCACCTCGATGAAGCGCCCCGCGCCGGTCTTGATGACGTTCATATCCACTTCGGCGCGCGAGTCCTCGTCGTAGGCGAGATCGAGCAGCGGCTCGCCGTCGACGCGCCCGACGCTCGTTGCGGCGACGTAGTCGTCCAGCGGGATCGCGCCGAGCAACCCCTGCTCCTTCATCTTCTGCAGGGCCAGCGCCAGCGCGACGAAGCCGCCGGTGATCGACGCCGTCCGCGTGCCCCCGTCCGCCTGGATGACGTCGCAGTCCACCCAGATCGTGCGCTCGCCGAGGTCGCCGAGCCGCGTCACCGACCGCAGCGATCGGCCGATCAGCCGCTGGATCTCCTGCGTCCGGCCCCCGACTTTTCCTGCGCTCGCCTCGCGCTGCGTCCTGGTCGTCGTTGCGCGCGGCAGCATGCCGTATTCGGCCGTCACCCAGCCCTTGCCCGAGTTGCGCAGGAACGGCGGGACGCGATCCTCGACGCTCGCCGTGCAGATGACCCGCGTCCGCCCGACCTCGATGAGGACGGAGCCCTCGGCGTGCACGAGGTAATTGGGCGTGATGGTGGTCGGGCGCAGCTCGTCCAGGCGGCGGTGATCGATGCGCATGCTGTAGCTTATCGCGCCCCTGACCGCCTCCGCCACGGCTACGGCGGTCCGCCGACCAGCCTCCGCTAAAGCGACGGCGGTCCGCCGAAGCAGTCACGAAGGCGGAAGCTTCACGCGAAGGCGGAAGACGCGCGCTACGGGGCTGCGCTGCTGTTCGTCCATTTCAGATTCTTCTGCAGCGGGCGGCGCAGATCGACGTGACCGGCGAGCGTGTCCACCTCGCGTCCGCCGACGAGGATCTGCACGCGCGCGATCGCAGGGAGGTTCGTGGTGATCACATTGACGAGCGTGTAGACGGTGAGGATCTCCTCGCGCGATCCGCCCGGATGCCCCGAGGCGATCTCGGTGCCGAGGTCCACGTACGCGTCGCCGCCGGTGAGGAAGAGCGCGCGCAGCGCCGTGCCGGATGGCAGCGCGCTCCTGAGCGGCTCCGGCGCGGCCTTGAGCTGCTCTTCGACGATCCGACGCGCCTGCTCCGCTGTGGAGCCGGCATAAGGGACGTCGCGCTCGATGCCGACGAGCCGCCCACCGTCTTCGGCGACGTAGTACAGCGTCGCTTTGATCCGCCGCGGTTCGACCGGGCCCGGCGCAGCCGCTACCACCGGGGCGGCCGGGATTGGATCGGGGCCGTACCAGCGCGGCAACGCGACGAAGAGGAGCCAGGCGCAGACGACGACGAAGCCCCCGAGCGCGCCGATGGCGAGCAGTCGCGCCCGCGTCATTTTTGTGCTTCCCGGAAGCGGACCACCGCCTCGACGAGCGCCTGCACGATGTCGCCCTGCCGCGCGTCGCCGGCGAGGGCGCGCTCCTCGGCCGCGTTGGTCAGGAAACCCATCTCGACGAGGACGGCCGGCATGTTCGCGCCGACCAGCACGCGGAACGGCGCCTGCAGGACCGTGCGCGGGGCGATCGGCAGCTTCTCGCCGAGCGCCGTCTCAACGAGCCCGGCGAGCTCGGCCGAGCGCTCGATGTAGCGCGCCTGCGCCATCTCCCAGAGGATGACTTCGATCTCGCGCGTCCCGCCGCCGAAGACCGGGAGCGCCGCCGATTCGCCGCGCGCGATCCGGGCGGCTTCCTCGCCGTACTCGGCGAGGCTCAGATAGAAGACCTCGGCGCCGGCGGCCGAGGTTCGCCCCGACGCGTTCGCGTGGAGGCTGATGAAGAGGTCCGCCTTGTTGTTGTTGGCGACCGCGGTCCGCTCGTCCAGAGTGATCGTGCGGTCCGCGTCCCGCGTGAGGATGGTGCGGATGCCGAGCCGTCCCTCGATCGCCGCCTTCAGGCGGCGCGCGACGCTGAGCGTGACATCCTTCTCGAGCGTGCCGGCCGGGCCGCGCGCGCCACGCTCGTCGCCGCCGTGTCCAGGGTCGATCACGATCGCGCGGAGGCCGCCCGCCGGCGTGAACTCCGGGAGCGGCAACGGCTCGACCGTCGGCGGAGGCGGGGGGGCCTCTCCAGACGGACTGAAGATGTCGATGACGAGCCGCGTGCCGCCGCGCTCGGCCGGCTGATCGGCCGAGCGGAACGAGCCGAAGCGTGGGCCGAGATCGACCGAGACGTCGGCAGGCCCGTCGCCGGCACGGATGGCGCTGACCAGCTCGCGGCCGACGGCGCCTGGTAGCTGCGCGTCGAGCGCGTCCGCCTCGAAGTGGACCGTCAGGGTCTTCGCGGCCTGGGCGACCGTGTGCGGCGTCGGCGGCTGGATGTCCACGGTCACGCGCGCCGTGGTGCCTGTCGTCTCGTGACGCGCGACGATCTGCGGGACGCGCAGGTCGCCCAGGATGATGAGGCGCGACGGCTTTCTCAGCTCGAGCTTCGTGCCGTAGGCGGGCGCGATCGCGCGCCCGATCGCGTCGACCGGCACGAGCCACGCGCGCCCGTCGCGCGTCGGCGCCGCGGGCAGCGAGATGACTCGCCCTCCCGCGGAGGCGAGTCCCTGAGACGTCGACAGGACGACGGTCTGGCGTGAGGGCAGGGCGAGCACCAGCCCGCCCGCCGCCGCGTCCTCGCGGACCGTGATGTTCAGGAGTTTCGCGACGTCGTCGAGCGCCACCATCTCGACGCCGCCCGCGAGCCGCACCGGAAGCACGCGGCGTCCTTCACGCGAGAGCAGGGTATAGCTGGCGGCAATGTCGGACCGCGGGGGGACAGCCGGCTGAAGCGCGGCCAGAACGGCGAGAGCGAGAAGTGTGCGACCGAGCACCTGTTATCGATGATACGCTTCCGCGACCGCCCCCGCGACGGCGATGAGCGCGATCGCCGCCAGCGTCACGCCCCAGAACCGCAGCTTGGACCAGAGCAGGAT
>JBOGJB010000509.1:0-6210 GCA_050745085.1 Vicinamibacterales bacterium | reverse complement strand
GATCCCAGCCCCAGTAGCCTCCCCATCCCAGTTCCTCGTAGGCCCACAACGCGCCAAGCGTCAGGCCGACAGTCAGGAACAGCCAGGCCGTCATCGTCCAGCGGCGCACGGCGCGGAGCCACGAGTCGTCCAGGTGCCCGGTCGCGAGCGCCGCGATTCCGAACGCGAACGGAATCGTCATCCCGACCAAGCCCACGTAGAGCGACGGCGGGTGGATCGCCATGTAGAAGTTCTGCAGCAGCGGGTTAAGCCCGCGGCCGTCGCGCGGCGCCCCGGCGAGAAACGTCTCGAACGGGTTGTTGTGGATCACCATCAGAAAGATGAAGAACATCTGCACGATGGAGATCGTGGCGACGACGTAGGGAATCAGCTCGCGGTGCCGGTCGCGGTTCACATACACCGCAATCGATCCGAAGGCGGCCAGCAGGAAGACCCAGAACATGATCGAGCCGTCGAGCCCGCCCCAGTACGACGTCAGCTTGTAGAACAGGGGCTGCGCGGCGTCGGAGTACCGCTGGACGTACTTGATCGAATAGTCGTTGGTCGCGAAGGCGTGGACGATCAGCGCCGACGCGACCGTCATCAGCGCCGTGACGAGGTAGAAGGCGCCGACGCCGCTCTCGATGAGCCGCGACGATCGCCGGCGCGCGCCCGCCACCGACGCCGCGACGGCGTAGCTGCAGACGACGAAAGCCGTCAGCAGGATGAACGTGCCGAGGTTAGCCACCGCCGGCCTTCGGCTCGTACTTCGACGGGCACTTCGCCATCACGCCGTCCTCGTCGACCGCGAAGCCGTCGGGGGCCAGCCGCCCCTTGAGGACAACTTCCGAGCCGCTCTTGAACGTATCGGGAACAATGCCCGAGTAGCGCGCGTCGACCACCGAACCCTTGCTCTCGATCCGGAACCGGTAGTCGAGGCTGTCGCGGCGTTTCAGGATGGAATCCTTCACGACGAAGCCGTGGAGCTGAAGCCGTTTGCCGTACCAGGCGTCGGGCTCCGCCATCACTTCCTCGACGTGCTTGTAGTACTCGGTGCCTTCGCGGAGCGTGGCGTACATCAACGCGCACAGGGCCCCGACGATGACGATGACGGTCAGGCCGACCTTGGCGATAGCTCTAGGTGCCATAGAAGCTCAGGCAGGAGCGGTTCCGACAGAATATCCCGCCAGCCCACCGTAATCAATCCGGCAGGAAGAATAGTCACGAAAAACGTTTGCGGCGGTGATGGGATTGCCGTTTACTCCCCGGCCGGAACTCCCTCGGACCCCACGCAACCCGGACCCACCGAAGCGCCTAAGGGCTTCGTCGTAAGGGACAACGGCTTCACCCAGCAGTTCTGCCTGTTGTCTGTCTAGGGACTCGGGAGTTGGGACTGGGGACTCAGCGCTCTGAGCCCCAGTCCCCGGTTTCTCGCAGCAACCGCCAGACCGTCGCGACCGGCAGCCCCACCACGTTGGAGTAAGAGCCCTCGATCCGATCGACGAATCGCGACGCGAGTCCCTGAACCGCGTACGCGCCAGCCTTGCCGCGCGGCTCCCCGGACGCGACGTACCACTCGACGTCGGCGTGACTCATCGGCGCGAAGCCCACACGCGTCGTCTCGACCGCCGAGGCGAGATGGCCATTCCACACGAGCGCAACGCCCGTCAGGACGTCGTGCGTGCGTCCCGACAACCGCGCGAGCATCGCGCGCGCGTCGTCGTCGTCCAGGGGCTTTCCGAGGATGAGGCCATCGATGACGACGGTCGTGTCGGCGGCGAGGACCGCCGCGTGAGGATGATGCAACGAGACGGCCTGTGCCTTGTCTCGCGCAAGCCGCTCCACATAGTCCTCAGAGGTTTCACTCTCTCGCGGCCTCTCGTCGATCCGGGCCGGCACGATCTCGAACGCGATGCCGGCGGCGCGCAGAAGCTCTGCGCGCCTCGGCGACGCCGATGCCAGAATCAATCGCAACACGGAAGATGCTACACTCGGGAGATGGCGAGGTCCGGAGAATTCGTGCCGACGCGCGCGTGCGTGCCCGACACCGTGTCAGCCGTCCTCGCGCGCCAGCCGCTGACGCCGGGCAAGATTGCCTTCGCGTGGCAGATGGCCGTCGGCCCGGCGCTCGCCCGGGCGACGAGCGTCGAGTACGAGAGCGGCGTGCTGCGCGTCTCGAGCGGCGACCGGAGATGGATGCGCGAAGTAGAGCGGTCGCGGGCGGTGATTCTCGGACGGCTCCGTTCCCTCCTCGGCTCGGCTGTGTCGGAACTGAGGACCGAGAACCCCGCCCGACCTGAAGGTCGGGCCTACGGTGAGGACTGTGATGCGTGAGTCGGTCATCGTCAGCGCCGTCCGTCTTCCCACCGGAAAATTCCTCGGCGCGCTGAAGGACTTCACGGCCCCTCAGCTCGGCGCGATGGTCGTCCGCGAGGCAGTGCGCCGGGCGGGCATCGACCCCGCGTCGGTCGACGAGTGCATCATGGGGAACGTCGTCACCGCCGGCATCGGCCAGAACCCGGCGCGCCAGGCGGCGCTCGGCGGCGGACTCGACGAGCGCGTCGCGGCGATGACAATCAACAAGGTCTGCGGCTCCGGCCTCAAGTCGGTCATGCTCGCCGCGCAGGGGATCGCGACCGGCGACATCGACATCGCCGTCGCCGGCGGCCAGGAGTCGATGAGCAACGGCCCGTACCTGCTCCCCCGCGTCCGTGAGGGGCTGCGCATGGGCGACGCGCAGATCGTCGACTCGATGATCCACGACGGCCTCTGGTGCGCGTTCGAGAACTGTCACATGGGCTTGAGCGGTGAGGTCGTCGCCGAGAAGTACGACGTCGCGCGCACCGAGCAGGACTGCTACGCCGCGTCGAGCCACCAGAAGGCGGCGCTCGCCATCCGCGAGGGCTGGTTCAAGGACGAGATCTTGCCGGTGTCGATCCCGCAGAAGAAAGGCGCGCCGATCGTCTTCGACCAGGACGAGTCGGTGCGACCCGACACCACGCCGGAAGTGCTCGCCGGCCTGAAGCCCGCGTTCAAGAAGGACGGCACGGTGACCGCGGGCAACGCGCCTGGAGTCAACGACGGCGCCGGGGCGGTCGTGATCATGGCGGCGGAGCGCGCGAAGGCGCTCGGCCTCACGCCGATGGCGCGCGTGGTCGGTCAGGCGACGAGCGGCCTCGCGCCGAAGCTCGTCATGATGACGCCGGTCGAAGCGGTCCGGAAGGTCACGGCGAAGGTCGGCTGGACGCTGCAGGACGTCGACCTCTTCGAGCTGAACGAAGCGTTCTCGGTGCAGGCGGTGGCGGTCATGCGCGAGCTCGGCATCGATCCCGGGCGCGTCAACGTGCACGGCGGCGCGGTCGCGCTCGGCCACCCCATCGGCGCCTCCGGTGCGCGCATCCTGACGACACTGCTCTATGCGATGCAACGGCGGGACGCAAAGCGCGGAATTGCCACGCTCTGTCTCGGTGGAGGAAACGGCGTAGCCCTCGCCATCGAACGATAGTTCTTAGTGCCTGGTTCTTCGTGCTTAGTCTGTCTTCGCTCGCCACAGTCTTCGCTGGCGAGCGAAATTCCGACTGCGCTCTAAGAACTGACATATTCACGAATGCAGATTCAGACCGTGGGCGTCGTCGGCGCCGGCACTATGGGCAACGGGATTGCCCAGGTGTTCGCGCAGGCGGGCTTCGACGTGCGGCTGCACGACACCATCCAGCCGGCGCTCGACCGCGCGCGCAAGACGATAGAGACGAGCCTCGGAAAGTTCGTCGAGAAGGGCAAGCTGGACGCCGGGCAGCGGGACGCGGCGCTGGGACGCCTTCATGCGACCGCTTCGATCGACGACCTCGCCGCGGCCGACTACGTCGTCGAAGCGATCATCGAGGAGGTCGAGGCCAAGCGCGCGTTGTTCGGAAGGCTCGACGCCCTCACCCGCCCGGACGTCATCCTGACGTCAAATACCTCGTCGATCTCGATCACCGCCCTCGGCGCCGCGACCAGGCGCCCCGACAAAGTACTGGGCATGCACTTCATGAACCCGGTGCCGATTATGACGCTCGTCGAGCTGATTCGGGGTCAGGCGACATCGGCCGCGTCGATGGCGGTCGCGTCGGAGCTGTGCGCGCGGCTCGGCAAGACCGCCGTCGAGGCGGCCGACTACCCCGGCTTCATCTCGAACCGGGTCCTCATGCCGATGATCAACGAGGCGGCTTACTGCGTGATGGAAGGGGTCGGGACCCCCGACGCCATCGACACGGTGATGAAGCTGGGCATGAGCCATCCGATGGGACCGCTGACGCTTGCCGACTTCATCGGCCTCGACGTGTGCGTGGCCATCCTTAACGTGCTGCACGACGGCCTCGGCGATCCCAAGTATCGCGCGTGCCCGCTGCTCAGGCGGATGGTCGCCGCGGGTCACCTGGGCCGGAAGAGCGGTAAGGGCTTTTACGAGTACCCCTAGCGCGCACCCACCAGCCCGCTGCAGCGATCGGCGCAAGCACCATCACCTCGAACAGGACCGCCAGCGCGTTGTGCGCCCAGAACCCGGGCAGCCAGTGTCTCCGCGAGATGGCGGGAAACGGCGTCCACGGCGCGATGACGTGCTCGTGGCTGAACGGCCAGAAGAGCATCAGGCCGATCGGCGGCGTGGAATCGGCGCCCAGCAGATCGAGCAGGATGTGCGAGGCGTAGGCGGCGGTCAGAGGCCAGGGATCGGAGGCCGGAGGCCGGAGGCCAGGGGCGAGGAGGACGGCGGCGCGCGCGACGACCCAGACGAACGCAACGGCCGCGAGGCTGTGCGTCGCCTGATGGTGCGCGCCCCACAACAGATCGACATCGGGCAGGAGGGCCACAACCGCGAGCGTCGCCGTGCTCCTCCACTCGCCGCTCGAGGGACGCCGCTCGGTGAGCCAACCTGCCGCCAGCCCTCCGAGCGCGTGACCGATCGGACTGGGCACGCGCCGATCATGGCACGGGCGACGGGATCACCGCGGATGGCAGAAAGTGATCGCGCACGCCGGCGCAACCGTTGAAAAAACTGCCCCCCTGCCAAAGGCGAGGCGAAAGTCAGCGTTTGAGTAACTGACTGAAAACAGGGCTGATATGCCGTGACGGCTCTGGATTTTCGCTTGACACCCCGCCCGGCACGCCTCTAGAATGCAGCCGCAGATGAACGCAGATTCACGCAGATCCGCGTAACCGTAGCGCAGGCCTTAGGCCTGCCAGAGCCGCCGGCAAGGAGTTCCGAAATGCCCGCCACCACCGATGATCGCCTGGACCGTGAACGCCTGAGGGCCGTCGAGTTGGCCGTTGGCCAAATCGAGAAGCAGTTCGGCAAGGGCTCCATCATGCGCCTCGGCCAAAAGGATGCCATCACCGCGATACCCGCCATTTCCACCGGCGCCGTCAGCCTGGACTATGCCCTGGGGATTGGCGGTGTCCCGCGTGGCCGGGTGGTCGAGGTTTACGGGCCGGAATCATCCGGCAAAACCACGCTCACGCTGCAGATCATCGCCGAGGCACAGAAGCTCGGCGGGATGGCCGCGTTCGTCGACGCCGAGCACGCGCTCGACGCGCAGTATGCGAAAAAGCTCGGCGTGGATCTCGACAATCTCCTGGTCTCGCAGCCCGACAACGGCGAGCAGGCGCTGGAGATCGTCGAAGTGCTCGTGCGATCCGGCGGCGTCGACGTCGTCGTCGTCGACTCGGTCGCGGCGCTGGTGCCGCGCGCGGAAATCGACGGCGAGATGGGCGAAGCGCAGATGGGCCTGCAGGCCCGCCTGATGTCGCAGGCGCTCAGAAAGCTCACCGGGGTCGTTTCCAAGTCGAAGACCTGCCTGAACTTCATCAATCAGCTGCGCGAGAAGATTGGCGTCATGTTCGGCAACCCGGAAACGACGACAGGCGGCCGGGCGTTGAAGTTCTATGCGTCCGTGCGGATGGACATCCGTCGGATTGGCGCCATCAAGGATGGCGAGTCGGTCGTTGGCGGCCGCACGCGCGTCAAGGTCGTGAAGAACAAGGTCGCGCCGCCGTTTCGCGAGGCAGAGTTCGACGTGATGTACGGCGAAGGCATCTCGCGCGAGGGCGATCTGCTCGATGTGGCGGTCGATCGGCGGATCGTCGAAAAGAGCGGCACCTGGTTCGCGTTCAGTGGCGAGCGCCTGGGCCAGGGGCGCGAGAACGTCAAGCAGTTCCTCAAGGACAATCCGGCGATCTTCAAGGCCATTGAAG
>JBOGJB010000508.1:0-5440 GCA_050745085.1 Vicinamibacterales bacterium | reverse complement strand
GTCAGGGCCTGCTGCTGACCGCTGCAGGGAGCGCGGCTGGCATCCTGACCGCGTGGCTGGCGGCGCGCGCGCTCGCGGCGGTCCTTTTCGGCGTGGCTCCAGGCGATCCTGCCGCGCTCGCCGGCGCCACGGCGATGGCGCTCGTCGTCGCGCTCATTGCCTGCCTCGTGCCGGCCTGGCGCGCGTCGCGGGTCGATCCTCTGGCGGCGCTCCGCGCGGATGCGTGACGACACACGGATTCGACACACTGCATCCGCGAAATCCGTGTAATCCGTGGTTGAATCTAGAAGCTCATGTGGCGAGGATCGTGGCTGCTGGCCCCGCTGTCGGCGGCGCTCATCGCGACCGCCGGCGCGGCGTCCGTCTGGCTGCGCCTGGACACCCCGAACTTCACCGTCGTTGGAAGCGTCGACGAGCGGGAGCTTCGATCAGTTGCCGCGGAATTCGAGCGCTTTCGCGAGGCGCTCGGCCAGCTCCTGGGCCCGAGCGCGACTGCCACCGTCGTCCCGGCAGTCGTCATTGTCTTCGCATCGAACAGGGCGTTCGAGCCCTTCAGGCCGGTCTATCGCGGCAAGCCGATCGAGGTCGCTGGCCTCTTTGTCGGGACGTCCGACATCAATTACATCGCGGTGGTCAAAGGCGACCGCGATGTC
The DNA here is from genome assembly GCA_050745085.1 of Vicinamibacterales bacterium. GTDB lineage: Bacteria > Acidobacteriota > Vicinamibacteria > Vicinamibacterales > 2-12-FULL-66-21 > DATAEE01. Next base: position 4,787 of record JBOGJB010000508.1, on the reverse strand, counting down.
CGACCAATCCTGCACGAATACGCGCATCTCATGACGGCAAACGTCGCGCCGAACCTCCCTCTGTGGCTTCGTGAGGGACTCGCAGAGTACTACAGCACGTTCGAGCTGCGCAGGGACGGCCGCGAGGCTGTCGTGGGCCGACCGATCGAGCCGCACGTGCTGATGTTGCAACGCGCCAAGCTGCTGAAGCTGACCGAGCTGGTGAACGTGCAGCATGATTCGCCGCTCTACAACGAAGGCAACCGGCGCACGGTGCTCTACGCCCAGTCCTGGGCCCTTGTCCACTACCTGCTTCGTGGAGAGCCGTCGCGGGCGGACTTGGTCACGCAATACATCAAAGCCGTCGAAAACGGGACGTCCGCCAACGACGCATGGACTCTCACCTTCGGTCCGGCGCCCATCGAGGCCGGGCTGAAGAGGTACATCCAGGTGCAACGGTTCAATTCTGCGGCTGTGTCGCTGGCCGAGCGGGTCGGGACCGTCGCCGCCGTTGCGCGCCCGCTGGGCGAGGGCGAGGCCGAAGCTTTCCTCGGCGACTTTCTGACCGCGCAGCAACGAGAGGCTGAGGCGGCGGCGCGCCTGGAGCCGGCCGCCCACGGGCCCGATGGCGCTCGCGCCCGGATCGCCCTCGCGCGCGTGCGCGCGGCCCAGAAGAGGCTCACGGACGCGCGCGCGCTGCTCGAGGGGAGTGAAGCGCTCGCGGGTGACTGGCTCGCCGACTACGCGATAGGCATTGCTGCGGCGTATGCGTTCGCGCAGCAGCGGCCCGGCACCGAGGCCGCGGCGGCGACGGCGTTCGCGCGCGACGCGATGAGGCGGGTATTGGCCGCGCGGCCGGACCTCGCGCACGCGTGGTACTTGCTGGCGAGTTTCGCCCTGCTGGACGAGGCCGAGGTCGAGACGGCCGTGTCGGCAAGCCGGCGCGCTCTGGCACTTGCGCCCAACCGTCTCGAGTACGCAGTCAGGCACGCGGAAGCGCTCGTTCGCCACCGCGACTACGAGACAGCCCGCCACATCCTCGGTCCCCTGCTGGCGAACCCGCGCGCCGCTCCTGTCGGAGACCATGTCCGCTCGCTGCTCGCGTACATTTCCACCCTCGAGCGCGCCGCCGCGGAGGCACCCGACGTCGAAGCCCCCCAGGACAAAACCGGTCGCGTCTCCCTGCTGGACTTTCGGAAACCACAACCGGGCGAGGCGCGCGCGGCCGGCATGCTGACCGACGTCGACTGCAGGCCGGATGGGCTCACGCTGCACGTCCGGATCAACGGCCAGATGTCGCAGTTCCGCACGGGGCGCTTCCAGGATGTCCAGTTCGTGACCTACCGGGACGAGCTGCGGGGGAACATTGCCTGCGGACCGCGCGAACCCGAGGAGCTCGTCTACATCACGTGGCGGGCGGCGGGGCCCGGCAGAATCCCTGTGGCCGTGGAGTTTCTGCCGAAAGGGTACCGGCTGAAACCTACTCCACGATCCCGACGATGATCAGCTCGTAGGCCCCTTTCACGTCGACCGCCTGCCCGGCGGCGTTCTTCGCCATCGCCCAGACGCGATCGAGATTGACGCGCGGGATCCCGATCGCCTCGAAGCGGTCGCCGGGTTTCGCCTTGGCCGCAATCGCGGCGGGCTGCGTGCCTCCGACGAACACCATCCGGCGCGGGCTGGCGACGAGCGACGTCCCGTCAGGCAGGACCACGTTGGCATTCGCCACCAGGCCCCCGTTGATCGCCTTCGCCCCGCTCGTCATCACCATGTGGAAGTGCGCGTAGTTGAAGACCGCCTTCGTCGACGCGATCGAGGTGAACACCGGACCCATCTGGACCTTGAACACACGCTTCTCGTAATGGTCGAACACCTTCTTCACTTCGTGCGCGGTATAGCCCTTGATGGGGACGAACCCCGGCCCGAGGCTGACGCCGTCGAAGCTCGTCGCCGGATGCAGCTCGAAGATGTGATCGGGGTTGGAGTTCTTTGGAATCGGGACATGCGCCCCCTGCTGCTGCGGCTTCTTGCCGGGATGCTCGAACCAGAGCCGCCAGACGCCGGCCACCGGAACCGTTTGCACCCCCGCCTCGGCCGCCGCCACGCGCTTCAGCACCGGCGCGAACGGATCGATGCGCGCGTTGACGATCTCCAGCACGAGCGGCAGACCGATCGCCTCGGCCCGCCCCGCGATGTGCATGTCGCCATCGTCGCTGCCCTGGCCGACCGGATTGGGGTAGTCGTGCGCCTTGTCGACGGTGAAGTCGGCGGTGACCGTCACGCGGTTGCGGTGGGCCTTGATCCAGTCATTGCGCAGCAGCACTTCGGCGGCCGACAGCGGCACCGAGGCGACAGCCAACAGGACAAGGAGAGGAGGCAGCCGGCGGATCATTTCGGGCCCTTCTTCGGTTCCTCAGGCGCCTTGCCCGCGCCGCGGATGTTGAGGAACCGGTTGAGCGTGTCGAACCAGAACGGCGCGCCGAGCGAGATCGCGGCGACGGTGAGGATCCAGCCGAACAGGTGCGGCGCGGCGAGCGACAGCACGAGCGAGGGGCGCAGGAACAGCCTGCCCGGGAAGACGGCGCCCGCCTCGAGGTGCGAGCCCGCGATCGCGCAGCGCGCATCGGCGGCGATCGCGTCGAGGAGACGGCGGCACGCCTCCTGACGGGCAGGATCGGCGCAGGTCGCGTCGCGCTCGCGCTCGCGCGCCGCGCAGTAGTCCGCGTTGATCCTGACGTACTCGGGTCCCCAGCCGAGCAGCTGCGTCAGCAGCGCGCGGTCGTCGGCAGTGATCGGGCTGGCGGCGGGGATCTCCTCGGCCGATCGCGGCGCCGGCCGATCGTCTGGCAGGTCGTCAGAGATTGGATTGGCGGGGTCGGGATAGCCCGCGTCGATCGCGAACGCGGCGTCCGGGATCGGCTGCGCGGCGCGTCGCTCGGCGAGCGCGACGGCCGATTCGCGCAGCGCCCGGTTCGACCAGAGTGTTTCGGTGATCCGCAGCGTGTCGGCGTTGGCCAGCACGGTCACGATCAGGCCGATGATCACCGTCACCGTCTGCGCGACTCGCTTGTACCAGCCCGTGGTCCGTTCCATCGTGTCGGCGAAGAGATGTTCCAGCCGTGCTCGTAGAGCGGGACCGCCCGAAACGCCGACCGACTCGGCGACGGCGGCAGCGGGCGCTCCTTTTGGCACCACACCCTGAGCGAGGAGGTCTTCGGTGACCTCCGCGAATACGCTCGCGGGAATGTAAGAGGGCGGGTGCGAGCGGCTCGACAGCGCGGTTATGAGGGGGTGTTTGTAGAACTCCCTTGAGGGCTGCGCCGGCTTTGCCGGCGCCTTGGGCGTGACGTGTTGCGTCGCCGACAGCCTCGGCGTCGCGATCTCGCCCGACGCGTCGAGCAGGCGCGAGATTGCCGTCTGCAGGGTGCGCGCCCGCAGCCTGAAGAGGGTGGCGACCCATTCCGTCCCTGCCGAGACCATCAGGCTCAACACGAGGTACACCACGAAGATCCCGACGAGAACGTCGAGCGCCGTGAACATCTGCGGCCACCCGGAGCTGGAGAGCGGAGCGGGGATTATAGCGTCAAGGGTCGTGGTTCATGCCATTATGACGGGCTGAAAATGCCCGTGCACACCCGACGCCTCGCCCGCGCTGCCGAAGCCGCGTCGGCGCGGCGGAGGCCCGGACCGTGGCTCGCGGCTCTCGTCCTGACGGCGCTCGCGGGGACGGTGCTGCCGTGGGCCACGCGCGCAGCCTCAGCTTCCTCCTGGCGGCGCATCGACACACCACACTTCACCGTCATCGGAAGCGTAGGCGAGCGGGAGCTCGGTGACGTGGCGGCGCAGTTCGAGCGCTTCCGTGAGGTCCTCGCTCAGCTCCTGCCCCCACAGGCGACGGCCCCCGTCGTGCCGACGGTTGTCATCGCCTTCGGGTCCGACAAAGACTTCGATCCCTTCAAGCCCGTGTACCGCGGCAAGCCGATCGAGACGGCGGGACTGTTCGTGCCGTCCGCCGATCTGAATTACATCGCGGTCGTCGCCGGCTCCCGAGGCTTCCGCACGGTTTTCCACGAATACGCGCACCTCGTGACGGCGAATCTCAGGCTCTCCATCCCGGTGTGGCTGAATGAAGGCGTGGCGGAGTACTACAGCACGTTCGAACTGCTCCGCGGCGGCCGCAACGCGAATATCGGGCAGCCGATCACCTCGCACGTGCTGCTGCTGAGGGACGAATGGCTCAAGCTCGACGCGCTGCTGGCGGTCCAGCCCGACTCGCCGCTCTACAACGAAGGGGACCGCCGGTCGGTGTTCTACGCCCAGTCCTGGGCGCTCGTCCACTACCTGCTTCACGGGACGCCGCCGCGGCGGGACTGGCTCGTGAAGTACATGAGCGCGATTGAGGCCGGCACGTCAGAGGGCGAAGCATGGAACCATATCTTCGGGACGCAGCCGGTCGAGGCCGGTCTGAGGGACTACGTCCACCGCTCGCAGTTCCAGATGGTCGAGGTGACGCTGGCCGAGCGTGTCGAGACCCGCGCGGCCGCAGTCGGGGCGCTCTCCGACGACGACGCCGAAGCGTTTCTCGGTGATTTCGTCGCCCGTCAGAAGCGCCAGGACGAAGTGCCCGCGCGTCTCGAGTTAGCGGCCGAGCGGCCGGACGGCGCCCGCGCCCGAGGGGCGCTTGCGCGCCTGCGGGCCAGGCAGAACCGGCCGGCGGAAGCGCGCGCGCTGCTCGCGCGCACGCAGGCGGCAACAGGGGACTGGCTTGCCGACTACGCCGTCGGCGTCGCTGCCGCCGAGACGTTCGC
>JBOGJB010000507.1:0-3389 GCA_050745085.1 Vicinamibacterales bacterium | reverse complement strand
AGCGGAGGTAGACCGAGTCGCGGCGACCAGGCCGGACGTCGTCAAGATCCGCGTGGACGACAACCTCGGCACCGCGCAGAAGATGCCGATGCCCGCGGCGGTTGCGGTCGTCGAGCAGGCGCACAAGCACGGCCTTCGCGCCGCCGCCCACATCTTCTACCTGGATGACGCGAAAGCGCTCGCGCGCGCCGGCGTCGACATGCTCGCGCACAGCGTGCGGGATCGGGCGGTGGATGACGAGCTGATCGGATTGCTGAAGGCTCGAAACGCCTGCGTGTGCCCGACGCTGATGCGCGAAGTCTCGACGTTCGTCTACGGCGAGACGCCGGGTTTCTTTGCAGATCCGTTCTTCCTCCGGTCGGCCGATCCGAAGATTCTCGAGGAGCTGCGCGACCCGAAGCGGCAGGAGGGCGTCCGCACGAGCCGCGCCGCGCGGGACTACCGCAAAGCATTCGACGTCGCGTCTTCCAACCTGAAGCGGCTGGTGGACGCCGGCGTCCGCATCGCGTTCGGGACCGATACCGGGCCGCCGGCGCGATTCCAGGGGTATTTCGAGCACGAAGAGCTGACGCTGATGGTGGAGAAGGCGGGGCTGACGCCGATGCAGGCGATTAAAGCGGCGACATCTGACGCGGCCGCCTGCCTGCACGCGGGCCGGGTCGGGGCGCTCGAGCCGGGCGCCTGGGCGGACTTCATCGTGCTCGAGAAGAATCCCGTCGAGGACATCCGCAACACCCGGACGATCGCGTCGGTCTGGCTCGCCGGCCGCCGCCTGGCGCGGTAGCGCGATAACGGAGGCGACGGAGGACGCGGAGATAACACGGAGAAACGGAGTCAACGGAGACGAAACGGAGAACACTTGGAACTCCGTTACGTCCCCGCTGGCTCCGTTGCTCCGTTGTTGACTCCGTTTTCTCCGTCTCCTCCGCTCGCCATGGACCCGCGAACGATCTCGAAGTGCATTGAGGTAGGATCCCCCCGCATGGATCCCGTCACGGGTCTCCTCTGGTTTCTCGCCTTCCTGTTCTCGACGACGGTTCACGAGGCGATGCACGCGCTTGCCGCGTGGCGCGGCGGCGATCCCACGGCGTATCACGGCGGGCAAGTGTCGCTCTCGCCAATCCCGCACATCAAGCGCGAGCCGATCGGCATGCTCGTCGTTCCGCTGCTGACGGCACTGACTCAGGGCTGGGCGCTCGGGTGGGCGAGCACGCCGTACGATCCGCACTGGGCCGCGAGGTATCCGAAGCGCGCGGCGATCATGGCGGCCGCGGGACCGGCGGGGAACCTGCTCATCGCGGCGGCGGCCCTCGTTCTGTTGCGGATCGGTCTCGCGTCGGAGTGGTTCGTGCCGGCGCCCATGGTCAGCCTGCAGCGGCTCGTGATCGCGCCGAGCGGCCTCGAAACGCTTTTCGGTACGCTGCTGTCGATCCTGCTCGTGCTGAACGTCCTGCTTGCCGCGTTCAACCTGATCCCGCTCCCGCCGCTCGACGGCGCGTCGGTCCTCGGCCTGTTTCTGCCTGGCGCCGCGCGGCAGATGCGCGAACTGAGTCGTAACCCGATGTTTTCGTTGATCGGCCTCCTCGTCGCCTGGCGCGTTTTTCCGCTCATCGTCGAGCCGCTTTTTTCCTTCGTGCTTCGGCTCGTCCACCCCGAGCTGAACTACGGCTAGACTCGGGCGATCGAGCAGATCGCACGGGCCCGCGCGAGGCGATCCTCACGGCCGCTTCTGCCCATCGTGTCAGCGCATCGGCGCTCTCCACGACGCCCAGCGGAACCTCGTAGTACTGGAAGGTACCGCCGCGGCCCGGATACGGATTGAAGGGTTTCATGCCGGCTGCCACGTACTGCGGCCGTGTCGCCTCGTCGACTTTCAGGAACAGGATGTCGTTCCAGACCAGACCGAAAAAGTGACCGGACGAGTACAGCCCGAGGCCGCCGAACATGGACCGCGACGTGACGTCCGGCACGCCGCTCAACTGATCGAGCACGAACTCTCGGAATGCCCGGCTGACCGCCATTCAACCTCCACCGCGGGCGCCAGTCTAATCCAGAAGACGCTCCCCGGAGGTACAGGACATGGTCAGGACGGCCACCATCGCTCTTCTCTCGATGACACTTCTGGCGGCGCCCGTCGCGGCGCAGCCATACGAGCCGCAGCGGCGCCCGTCGCGCGATCGCCTCGAGGACGTGCGCGATCGCCGCGAGGACCGGCGCGATCGGGCGGAAGATCGGCGCGACCGCCGCGAAAACCGTCGGGACGTCTGGCACGACGGCGGGCGCCGCGATCGGCGGGAAGACGTACGCGACCGCCGGGAAAACCGCCGCGATCGCCGGGAGGACGTGCGGGATCGGCGAGAGGATCGGCGCGATCGGCGCCGCTGAGCGCGACGACGGCCCTTAAGCGAGGACTGCACTGCGGGACGCGCTACTTTGCCGGGGCTTCGACACGGCGCTTGACGCTCGCGACGATCAATTCGACGAGCGCTGGGTGCGACAAGCGATCGACGTCGGCGCGATCGGGCGCGAGATCGTAGGCCTGGGCGATGTTCGCAAGGTGCCAGGCCGAGAGCGCTGTGAGCTGGCGCCGCAGCAGCGCTTCTCCCTTCTGGTACACCGAGAACGGATTCAGAATGCTTTCTCGCGGACGCGGCGTGGGCGGGTCGGCGAAGTCCGGGGCGGGTCCGTCGTAGGCCGGCTCCGGTTTGGGCGCCGCCGGCCGCGCCTGGAGCGGGTTCAGCGCGCGCCGCAGCGCCCCTTCCAGGTAGACCGGCGTCAATCCGGTCGCCCAGTACTCCGTGTCGACGCGGTTCGGCTGCGTGGTCTCGCGCGGCGACCGCAGCACGCTGCCTTCTCCGTCGTGAGGGACGAACTCAATCCATCCCTGCCAGAGACCGTCATCTGCCTCGGCGCCGCACGCTCGGGCAACGTACGAGATGCCATTGCTCCCCGTGATCGGCGTCGGATACTCGGCAAGAACCTCTGCCACGATCTTCCACTCCTCTGGGACGATGCGCATGTGTCTCCACCATCCTCAAGCAAGTTCTCCACCAATCGAACGTTCTGGCTGGACGGGAGCACTATCGGACGAGCCAGCGCGCTGCGGCCGAGGTAGGTAACAGAGGCACCGGGCTTGCAGCACAGCGCTCAACGGGGCCGTTGAGCCCCAGGAGGTGAGACGTGCTCTGGACACTACTGCTGGTCCTGCTCGTACTGTGGGCGCTCGGGCTGGTGGCGAACGTCGGCGGCGGGCTGATTCACCTGTTGCTCGTGATAGCCGCGATCGTATTGATCGTGAACCTCGTGTCAGGACGCCGACCGGTCGTGTAGTTTTATCGCGGGGGAGGCGGTCCGCGCTTCCCCCGCGCGGAACGCCTCCGGGCCGGATG
>JBOGJB010000506.1:0-7453 GCA_050745085.1 Vicinamibacterales bacterium | reverse complement strand
CTTCAAGGTCGAGCTCGTCCTGATCGACGACCCCGTCGCGATGCGCGACGCGTACGCGGCCGGCAACCTCCACATCGGCTGGGCGACCCTCGACATGGTGCCGCTGTTTCTCGAAGGCCTGCGCAAGGACTCGCGCGTCATGCCGCGCGTCTACCAGCAGGTCGACTGGTCGAACGGCGGCGACGGCATCGTCGTGCGCGAGGCGATCAAGACGATGGCGGATCTGCGGGGGAAGACGGTGGTGCTCGCGCAGAACTCGCCGTCGCACTTCTTCGTGCTAAACGCCCTTCTCAATGCAGGGGTGCAGCCCGCGGAAGTCCAGTTCAAGTTCACCCAGGACGCCTTCCAGGCCGCGGCGGCGTTCAACGCGGACAAGACGCTGGCGGGCTGCGTGAGCTGGGCGCCGGACATTTACAACCTCGAGAAGGTCAGAGGCAATCGGTTGATCGTGACGACGGCGACCGCGAACAAGCTGATTGCCGACGTCTGGTTCGCGCGAGCGGACTTCGCCAAGGACAATCCCGACATCATGGAAGGGCTCGTCCGCGGCATCTTCGACGCGATGCAGGATCTCAAGGCGCAGGACGCGAAGCAGAGGGTCGCGAAGCTCATGGCCGGGGGCTACTCGATCCCTGAGAGTGATGCGCTCGGGATGCTGGGCGACGCGCACTCGACCAACTACGCCGAGAATCGCGACTTCTTCCTGAACCAGAACAATCCGACCAACTTCGAGCGCACCTGGAGCACCGCGTACTTTCTCTACAAGAAGATCAACGCGGTCAGCCAGCAGACGCCCTTCGACCAGGTGATGGATTTCTCCGTACTCCAGAAGCTCGCGAGCGAATCGAAGTACGCGAGCCAGAAGAACGAGTACGACGTCCAGTTCGCGCCCGCGACCGCCGGTTCCATCCAGGGGGAAAAGGACGAGATCCTCACCAAGACGGTCGTCATCCACTTCTTCCCCAATTCCTGGGACCTCAGCAAGAAAGTCACGAAGACGATCGACGGCAAGGACGTCGAAGAGCTCTACGACCCGAACGTAGGATTCATCGTCGAAGAGGTCGGCAAGCTGGCCGGCCAGTACGGCGCCGCGCGGATCATCATCGAAGGGCATACCGACGGCTCGATGAGAGGGACCGTGCCGAAGAGCCTTGTGCAGGAGCTCTCGCTCAACCGGGCGAACTCGGTCAAGGAAGCCATCCTCAGGAAGTTCCCGTCGCTGCAGCCGAATCAGTTCGCGAGCTCCGGCATCGGCTGGGACAAGCCGGCCGATGCCTCGGATCCGGAGAACCACGCCAAGAACCGGCGGGTGGAGATCAAGGTCTATCCGGCTGAGGCCACGGCCGCCAAGTAGATGCCGCGCGAGGCCAGGCCGCCGCTGCTGTCGCTCCGGGTCACCCCTCACCGGTACGTGCGCGGGCTCCTCGGCGCCGGCGCGGTTGCCGTGGTCGTCTTTCTCTGGTGGATCGCCACGGCGGGTGGCGGGCCGGAGGATCGGCTGGTATCGCCCATCATCCTGCCCAGTCCCGGCGAGGTGCTGGCCAGCTTTCCCAGCTTGCTGAAGGACCGCGCGCTGCTTCAGAGCATCGCGGCGACGCTGAAGCGGGTGCTGATCGGTTTCGGCCTGGCGATCCTGGTCGGCGTCCCTCTCGGGATCATCGCCGGATCGTGGCGCGTCGTGGAGGCGTCGGGAGCGCCACTGTCGCTCCTCGGGCGCAACCTGCCCGTTGCCGCCCTGATCCCGTTGACCATCCTCTGGTTCGGCATCGACGAGACCCAGAAGGTCATGTTCATCTTCATCGCGTGCGTGCCCTTCGTGTATTCGGACGCCGTCCGGGCCGTCGCCGGCGTGGCCGATCGGTACGTGGAGACGGCGCAGACCCTCGGCGCCTCGCCCCGGCAGATCGTCTTGAAGGTGCTCGTCGCGCTCGCGCTGCCGGACATCTACGACAGCCTGCGTCATCTGTTCGGAATGGCGTTCGGGTACATCATGCTGGCGGAGCTGATCAACGCGAAGCATGGGCTCGGCTACCTGCTGATGACGAGCCAGCGTCGCGGGCTCTCGGAGCACATCATCCTGATCCTCCTCATCATCGGCACCCTCGCGTACGGAATCGACCGCATACTGTTCTGGTTCCGGCGGGGCCTGTTTCCTCACCGCACGGTCCCGGAGTGACCGTGGAGTGTCCCTGCATCGTCGAGTTTCGCGGGGTGACCAAGCAGTTCGGGAGTGTCACGGCGATCCGCGACGTGACCTTCGCGGTCCAGGACAGGCCTGATTACGGCGAGTTCGTCGTGATTCTCGGTCCCTCCGGCTGCGGAAAATCGACCGTGCTGCGCCTCATCGCCGGGCTGAGGCCCCATCATCCGCCCAGCGAGGGCAGCGTGCTCGTCGGCGAGAAGCCGGTTGAGAGCCCGGGCGCCGACCGGGGCATGGTGTTTCAGGACTACACCTCGTTCGACAACCGGACCGTCGAAGACAACGTCGCGTTCGGCCTCGAATGCCGCGGCGTCCCGGCGCGCGAGCGCAGAGAACGTGCGCGTGAGTGGATCGTCAAAGTCGGGCTCGACGTGAAGCGTGACGCGCGGAAGTATCCGAACGAGCTGTCGGGTGGCATGCGCCAGCGCGTCGCGATCGCGCGAACGCTGATTCTGTCGCCGCGCATCATTCTCATGGACGAGCCGTTCGGGGCGCTCGACCCCACCACGCGGCTCCGCATGCAGGAGCTGCTCGTCAGCCTGTGGCGCGAAGCGCAGGCCACCGTGTTTTTTGTCACCCACTCGATCGAGGAGGCGGTCTACCTGGGCGACCGGGTGTACGTGTTCTCTTCGGCGCCCGGGACGATCCTCAGGGAAATCCAGGTGCCATCGCCGGATCGCCCGCCGAAGGAAATGCAGCGCCAAAAGGCCTTCGTCGACCTCGTGTTCGAGATCCGCGATACGATCGACAGGCTCGAGACGTCGACCCGCGCCGGCGGATGACGATGCCAGCTCCGATCCGCGACGAGCGATCCGCGAACGCGCCGGAGGGCGCCAGCCTCAAGGACTACCTCAAGGAAGCGTTCCTCTTTCGGTGGAACATGCTCGTCTTCCTGGGGGGCATGGCCGGCGCGGCGCTCGCGCCGATGTCCGAAGTCCTGCTGCCGCTCGTCGCGGCGGGCGAGCTGGCCTATCTCGCCGGGCTCGTGGCGATTCCGCGCTTCCGGGCAGCCATCGACGCGAAAGTGCATTCCGGGCGCGGGCGCGCGGGTCCCCCTGCGAGGGCGCCGCAGACGGCCCCGTCGCTCGTGGCCATGCTCGCAGGTCTTCCGGCCGAGGCCCGCAGGCGGTTCGAGCGGCTTCACGCGCGCTGCGTGGAGATGCGCGCGATTGCCGTCGGCGTCCGGGGCGCGGCCGGCGACGCCGACCCAACCGCCGAAGAGATCCGGACGCCCGGCCTCGACCGTCTGCTGTGGCTGTTCCTTCGTCTGCTCGTATCGAAGACCGCACTCGATCGGTTCCTGGCGACCATGAACAACGAGGAGATTACCGCTCGGCTCGAACAGCTTCGGAAGGATTTCACGGCGGCCCAGAGCGCCGGCGACGACCGCGTCGTCCGCTCCCTGCAGGACAGCGTCGCCATGGCCGAGCTGCGCCTCGACAACTCCGAGCGCGCGAAGAAGAACGCGCAGTTCGTGTCTATCGAGCTGGATCGGATCGAGGGAAAGATCCAGGCGCTCGCCGAGATGGCGGTGAACCGGCAGGATCCCGACTTCCTGAGCAGCCAGGTCGATTCGGCCGCCGAAAGCATGCGGCAGACGGAGAAGGCGGTGAGCGAGCTGCAGCATCTGACGGGTCTTGCCGACGAACTGCAGGAGCCCCCGTCGATCCTCGAGTCCGACCTGCGGGAGGTGCTGCGGCATGACGCCTGATCGACCGCTTGCAGCCGACGTCGCTACCAAGCACAGTGCCGTCGGCTCTCTTGCGGAGCTGCCGGCATGGTTCCCGCCCTGGGCGGCCCAGCTCGCCGAGCTCTACTTTTCAGGAACGACGACGGCGTTCGTTCTTCACGGCAACACCTACGACTACGCGCGAATTGGCAACGGTGAAGGCGCGCGGTACGGCGTGCTCGCCGAGTTCCTGGCCGAGCAGCTCTTCGGCCGCTGGTCGCTCGTGCTGCACTACGATCTCGGTCGCGGGCTGCGGGTGCTGGCGGGGCGTGACGAGCAGCGACTGAAAGAGATGGTCACTCTCGCCAACCGCAGAGTGGGCGATCTGAGCGTCCTGCCCAAGGAACCCGCGGCAACGTTCGCGCTGCTCGATCGGTTCGTGCGCGCCAATATCATGGCTCCAGAGACGGATCGTCTGAGTCTGGCGTTTATCCTGGATCAGGCGTCCTACGTGTTCCCCTCGGGCGAGCCGGGGCGTCTGAGCGCGCAGGCCTCGTCTCAGCTCGTCACCATGCTCAACTGGGCGATGAGCCCGCATGTCAAGCGGCTGAACATGGCGTTCGTGCTGATGGATGAGAACCTCGCGGATCTCAGCGAACGGCTCACGGCCAATCCCCACGTCGCAGCCATCGACGTGCCGCTGCCGGACGTAGCCGAACGCGAGCGATTCGTTCAAACGGTGGTGGATGCGCCCGCGCTGACGGCCTTCTCGGACTTCGACACCTCGAGTCTCGCGAAGCTCACCGCGGGGATCTCGCTCACCGATCTCAACGTCCTCATCCAGTCGGCCCGGGAGAGCGGCCGCCGGCTCGACGCCGGAGTCTTCCGGGCCTCAAAGAAGAGGCTCATCGAGCGGCAGTGCCGCGGCGTCCTCGAGTTCATCGAGCCGAAATGGACGCTCGACACCGTCGTCGGCCACGAGGCGGCCAAGACGCGACTGCGAGAGGATGCCGCGCTGCTGAAACGCGGCGCGCTCGACAGCCTGCCCATGGGCTACCTCCTCTGCGGTCCGGTCGGGACCGGGAAGTCGTTTCTGGCACAGTGCGCGAGCGGCGAGATCGGCGTTCCTTGTGTGATGCTCAAGAACTTCCGATCGAAATACGTCGGCGAGACCGAGGGCAACCTCGAGCGCGTGCTGTCGGTGCTGCGCGCCATGGGTCCCGTCGTGGTCGTCGTCGACGAAGCCGACGCCGCGCTCGGCAGCCGCGAGCAGGAGGGGGACTCCGGCACGTCCAGCCGCGTGTTCGGCATGATCGCGTCGCAGATGGGCGATACGCGGTACCGTGGCCGGATCATCTGGATGCTTCTGACCGCACGGCCCGACCTGCTGCCGATCGACCTGAAGCGTCAGGGGCGTGCCGAGGTGCACATTCCGCTCTTCTACCCGACCGAGGAGGATGAGATCCGTCAGATGTTCGTGATCCTGGCGAAGAAGCTCGGGTCGCGTTTGTCGCCGGACGACGTCCCGTCAATTCCGCAGCGCGGCCACTTGTCGGGAGCGGATATCGAGGGCGTGGTGGGCCGGGCGTGGCGGAAGTCGCTCCTGGCGGGGCAGGACCACGTCACGCGCGAAGCCCTCGCCGAAGTCGTGTCGCAGTTCATGCCGTCCACGCAAGGGCTCGAGCGAGAGCTGCAAGAGACGGCGGCGATGATCGAGTGCACGGACCGGCAGTTTCTGCCCGCGGGGATACTGGAAAGGATGGAAGCCGCGGGTGGACGCACGAAACTTCAGGCGCGGCTCACCGCGCTGAAGCAGATGGTGCAGATCTAAAAGGAGACCATGATGGCACGAACGAGGCAGAGCTGGTTTGATCCGAACGCGGAACATCCCGTGGTGCACGAACAGGTCAAGAAGCTGGAGTCCTTCACCAACGCGCTCGCCGACGGCGTCGTCGAGAAGAACGAACTGCACGCGCAGGAGCAGCGCCTCGTCGGGGCGATGAAACAGCTGGAACCCGAGTTGAGCGACGAGCTGCACGGAAGAGTGACCACCGTGCTGGTGGAACTGACGGCGTACAACGTGATGCGCCTGCTCCACGAGCTCCAGGCAGAGCGGGCGCGGATCGCATTCGGAAAAGCGTGACTATCGGGCGGATCCGCCGGCCGGTTCGAGAATCCAGTCTCCCGGCGTCAGCTCCACGCCCTCGATCAGCTCCGACCCGATCCGGATCAACGCCTGAGACGGGCCGGCCGCGGAGCGCAATCGATACAGTGTGTTCTCGTCGACGACGAACCACTCGGGGAATTCGTTCAGGCGAACGTAGTTCCGATCGAGATTCAGCACACGCCGGTGGCGAGCGTAATCGAATCGGATGCCGGTTGCGGACGGCAGCATCAGGCTCAGGTGGAGCCGATCGCCCTCGCGTATCGCCCCGATCTGCATGCCTGGCCGCCAGTGGACAGGGCGGACGCCCTGGCTCTGCATCAGCGCATACAGCATGGCCGTGCGATTGAAGTTGCCTTCGCCGTACCAGTACTCGATGTGGCCGTCGGACTGCTGCATGTCGAGCATCACCCGCATTTCCGATTCAATCCAGTCGAGCGCCTCGGGCACGGGCTCTCGAGCCGTCAAGTACAGCGCGCTCTCGATGCTGTCTGCGTACCCGTCGAACGACCCCAGCGGCAGGCCGGGGTCGGTCCTCGGTTCCCAGACGTGGCGCCGGTACGTCGGTAGATTCCGCAGAACGCGGACCACAGCCTCGCGATACCGCTCGTCCCCCGTGCACTGATAGAACGCGTAGACCGCGCCGTACACGTATCCCCAGTTGTCCGAGAGCCTCGTCTCTATCGGCTTCAGAGTGACCGCGTCCACTTCGTCGTACAGCAAGCCGTCGGGATTCGCTGAGGCGAGGACGCGGTCGAGCATACGTGCGATGACGGGACGCCACTTCTCTGCGCGCGGGCTTTGCCAGCGCTGTTCGTTCGCATACTGCAGCACGAGACCGACGATGAGCTCGTTGCCGTGATCGCGGAGCCGCAGACGCTGGTCGCCGGAGTGCGCGGTGAAGTCCCATTTCCCGCTCGGTACGCCGTGGCTGCCGGGCAGGACCTCCTCAATGTACGCATCTGCAATGCGGCGGGCCCAGTCGATGAACCGTCGATCGCCCGTCATCACCGCGAGCCGCGCCAGCACTTGAAGGTAGTCGCCGTTCAGCTCCGAGTCCGAGGCCGGCAGGCGGCCGTAGCGCGACTCGACCGGAGCCCGTTCCATTGCATCGGCCACCATATCGACCATGCGGGCATACCAGGGCGTGCGGCCCAGGTACTCGGTCACCGAGACGAGACCGTCCTTGGCATATTCCCCCGCACCGAACAGGCTGGGCGGTCCGAGGCGGCCGGTAGTCAGATCGAGATTGCCCGGAATCGATGCCTTGGCGCTCGTGTAACGCACCTCGTTGCGCAGCATCTCCATCATCCGGCCCCGATAGAGCGCTGGATCGGTGAGATGCGCGGTGAGAATGAGGTAGGGATACAGATCCGCTCCGGAGTTGTGCGGCGTGTACTCGCGCGTGCTGGTGCCCGCC
>JBOGJB010000505.1:0-8949 GCA_050745085.1 Vicinamibacterales bacterium | reverse complement strand
TTAGGAACCCCAGGAACCTTAGGAACCCCAGGAACCTCAGGAATCCTTCAAGGTTCAACCGTCCGCGAAGTCACCACCTGGTATTTCTACAAGGTGAAGTGGGGGCACCAGGACGAGTTCCTCGATCTCTTCCAGCGCAATCACTACCCCGTGCTGAAGGCGCGCATGCAGGCGGGCGGCTACTCCGCGGTCCGGACCTACGTGCCGCGCTATCACGGCGACGGCCGCGCCGACTGGACCTTCGCGGTTGAGCTGGTCGCGCGCGAGGGAGCGGCCGGGCCATCGGAAGAGGAAGTCGTCAAGAAGCTGTATCCGGATCAGGCGAAGTTCAGGCGGGAAGAGGCGAGGAGGTTCGAGATCCTCGACGCCCACTGGGACGTTCCGCTCAACCCTGTCGACTTCGAAACGCGGCAGCTCGTTCCAAGATAGGGACTAGGGACTAGGGACTGGGGACTAGGGACTGGAGACTCAGCAAACTGACAGAGTCCCTAGAGTCCCTAGTCCCCAGTCCCTACTCCAAGTCGTTGGTCCCTATTCTTCCCAGGATCGGCGGCGCTCGAGGCCGTGGTACGCATCGGGCGGCGGATCGGGCGCCTCGCGGCGCCGCTCCAGGAGCAGCTTCGATCGCGCGCTCGCCGCGTGGCTGCGCCAGACGGGCGCCAGCGCGGCGACCTCGGCCACGAGACTCGCATGCTTCGCGTCCAGCTCGATGTCCGGCGCCGCGTGCACGAGGCGGACGAGCGTCATGATCGCTCGTGTCATGTCGTCATAGCTCGCGAGCAGCCGCAGGATTTCGTCCCGTTCCTCTTCGGTCACACGGCCCCCTGCAGTTCGAGTGTGGAGTTTCGAGTGTCGACTTGGTTCTACCGCAGGCGTGTAAGCGTGACATCCAGAAAGCGCGCCTGGTGCGGCGCGCGGTGCCACTGGACGAGGATCGGGCTCTGGTAGGTCCCTTCGATCAGCGTGCCGCGCCCGTCGCCGCTCGGGTCCGAGACCAGCAGTTCCACGCGGCGCTTCATGCGCAGGAACCGCGCCGCCGGCGCCGCGAGCGCGCGCGCCACCAACCGCTCGACGACCGACTCGCGCAGTCCGAGCGCGTCCACCACCTGGTTGACCACACGAACGAGATCATACTTCGCGTACCCGAGCGTCTTGATCGGCACCGCGCGCACGTCTTTCAGCGCGTTGCGCGCCTGCAGAGCGGCGAAGCGCAGCGGGTTGCGCAGCACCTCGGCGAGGTCGTGCCGCATGAGCAGCGTCTCGTACTCATTGACCGTCAGCCCGGCGTGCCGCTCGCCGTGGTCGAGCACAAGCCGCAGGCGTCCCTTCGTCACGTCGTGGCGCGCGATCAGGGCGTTGAGCTTCTCGTAAATGCCGAGGCGGGGATCTTTGAGGTTGATGGAATCGACCGGGTGCGCCGACATCGTCACTTCGATGCGGACGCGCTCCAGCTCCTCTTCACGCTGGTAGCCGATGATGCGGGTCAGACGCTGCCGCGGCTGTCCGGAGTGCATCCCATCGAGGTCCACGAACCGCACCGGCTCGGCCGCCCGGTTCGGGAAGCTGACGCAGGTGCGCAGCCCCGCGGCGATGAACGCGAGGTGCGAATCGGCGTTTCTTGGCTCGATCAGCCGTTGCTCCGGGGCCAGCTCGGTGCGCTGGTCGAGGCGGTCGTGCTCGTACCCGACGCCCTCCGGAAAAATCGCGCGAAACGCGTCGAGGTACCCGGCGGTCGCCCTGCGCTTCAGCAGGCGCGCCGCCAGCGCGCGTTCCAGGAATCCGGCGGTCGTGTGGCTGGACCAGTAGAGACAGCGCGCGTACGGCTTGAGGGCCGCACGCTCGTCGGACGACAGCGAGGCGCGCGGATCGACGATATCGACACGCGCGCGCGGCACGAGCCCGAGACTCAGCTCGAGCGGGTTGGGTCTGCTCACTTCAGCTGCTTGCGGGCCGGGAGCCGGCGCCACCTCGCCAGCGTAGCACGAACCCCTTTGTTCGCGCAAAGTTAGGGCGGTGGCCGTAGCGCGGCCCGGACCTCCTCGGCGAAGCGTTCGGGCTCGACGGCGCCGTCGTTAATCTCCACAACGGGGATATCGGCGGTCAGGGGATCCTTGCGCATCTCGTACAGGAGCCGCTCGTTATCCCTGAGGCGGGCGACGACGACCTCGGGGCGGAGCGCCCGCATAACGCGGACCGCCTCGTCCACGCTCGAGGCCGGCGCGACGGCGAACTTGAGGCGGCACAGAATGGCTTCCGAACGGGCCGCGCTGCCGGCGTCGTCGTCGGCGACCAGCACGAGCGGGGCAGAGCCGGTACGATCGCCGCCGCGGCGTCCCCCCCGGGAGGCGCGTCGGCGATCCGAACGGTGGCGGCGATCGTCATAGTGTGTGGTCACGCCGGAGATGCTACCGCATTCGGCGGCTTCCGGCGGACCGGTGTTTTGGAGGGTAATCTGAAGGCTGTTCACGCGGCCGTTACACGGCTTGTGAAAGACTGGAACAACCGGGCAGGCCCGCGCCGGCGTTGTAGAATGAACGACTCGCTCTCAGTGACCGGTAAGAGGCTGCTCCGTTCCCGTCCGGCCTGCGATGGGTGGAAGCGGCAGCCAGTGGAGCAGCGCTCGTGAGCGACCTCGCCCTCCGGGTCGGATACCGGTCCGCGGACACTACTGAGATCGTAGTCCGCCGCGGACTGGTCCGAACCTTCCTTCTCATCGCCGTCTCAATCTACCTCGCGTCTCACGCCGGGTTTGGGTTGCGGCTTCCGCAGAGTGGCATCGGCGTCGTGTGGCCGCCGAACGCGATCCTGCTGGCGGCGCTCCTGCTGTTGCCGGCGGGATCCTGGAGCCTGGCGATCGCCGCGGCGCTGGCGGGCCACGTCGCCGCTCACATACAGAACGGCGTGGCGTTCGGCGGTCAGCTCGTCAGTTTTGTCGGCAACGCGTCGCAGGCGCTCCTGGGAGCGTGGATGATTCGGCGCTATGCGGGACCCCGACCCCATATCGACGATTCTCGGGCGGCAGGCGTGTTCCTGGCCGCGGCGGTCGCCGCGCCGGTGGCTGCGTCATTCGTGCCCGCCATCACGTACGTCCAGCTTGGATGGGCGCCCGACTTCTGGACGGCGTACCGCGCGCGCGTCTTCTCGAACGTAATCACGACGTTGACGCTCGCGCCGGTCGTCTTCCTCGCGCCGGCCGCGATCGCCGAGCTCCGGCGCTACGCGCGCCGCGCGGTCGAGTTCTGCAGCCTCCTCATCGGTCTGTTCATCGTCCACGCCGTGGCATTCGGATGGGCGCCCGCGGCAGGCGCCGGCCTGCCGGCGCTGCTGTATCTGCCGCTCCCGTTGCTGCTGTGGGCCTCGGTACGTTTCGGGCCGTTCGGGCTGTCGGTCGCCCTGACGGTCGTCGCGCTCCAATGGATTCCGGAGGCGCGCGACGGCGCCGGCCCGTTCGCGGGCGCGACGCCGGTGTCGGGCATCATATCGCTGCAGATATTCCTGTTCGTCGCCGCCGTCCCGCTGATGCTGCTCGCCGCTCTCGGCGAGGCGCGGACGCGCTCGGAGTCGGCGCTGCGCCAGAGCGAGGCGCGCAACCGCGCGATCCTCGCCGCGCTTCCCGATCTGATGTTTCTGCAGAGCGCCGACGGCGTGTACCTCGACTATCACGCGAAGGATCCGGGGGCGTTGCTGCTCCCTCCGGAGCGCTTCCTCGGCAAGCGGACCGAGGACGTGCTGCCGCCCGATCTGGCGGCGCGCTTCGCGCGGGGTTTCGCGCGAGCGACCGACGATCAACCGTTCGTCATGCAGTACGAGCTGCCGATTCAGGGCGAGGAGCGCACGTTCCAGGCGCGCGTGGTCCGCTGTGACGGCGACAAGCTGCTGACGATCGTCCAGGACGTCACCGAGCGGACGCGCGCCGAGGAGCGGCTGCGCGACAGCGAGCGGCGCTACGCGCTGGCGACGACCGCCGCGCGTGTCGGCGTGTGGGACTGGGATCTTCAGTCGAACCGAGTGTACGTAGACCCATCGATCAACGTGGACCTCGGGTTCGACCCGCACGGTCCCGGCCGTTCGGCGATCGAGTGGAGCCGCGTGATCCATCCTGCGGATTTGGAGCAGGCGCGCACGCGGACCTACGCGCATAGGGAGGGGCGCGTGCCGTCTGTCGAGCTGGAGTGCCGGTTGTTCCACCGGGACGGCAGCATCCGCTGGTTCATGGCGCGCGGCGCGATCGTCGAGCGCTCGGACGGCCGGCCCGCCCGCGTCAGCGGGACCGCGACCGACATCACCGAACGCAAAGAGGCGGAGGAGGCGCTCCGCCGTGCGCAGATGGAGCTCGCCCGCATGAGCCGCGTGTCGGCGCTCGGCGAGCTCGCCGCGACGATCGCGCACGAGGTGGATCAGCCGCTCTGCGCGATCGTCGCGAATGCGAACGCGTGTCTGCGATGGCTTCAGGGGCACGGGGCCGACCTCGCGGACGTCCGCGAAGCACTGGCCGACGTCGTGACCGACGGCAACCGCGCGAGCGAAGTGATCCGCCGTACACGCGAGCTGTTCCGGCACGGCCCGGTAGAGCAGGCGCCGGTCGACCTCAACGCGGTCATCCGCGAGGTGGTGGCGCTGGCCCAGGGGCGCGCGGAGCGGAATCATGTCCACTTTTCCACCGACCTCGCGGCCGGACTGCCGCCGGTCATGGGGCATCGCATCCAGCTTCAGCAGGTGGTGTTCAACCTGATCGTCAACGGCCTCGACGCGATGCGGGATGTCGGGCGGGAGCGGCAGCTGAGCGTCCGGACCTGGCGCGAGTCGAGCGATGTGCGCGCCTCGGTGTCCGACACGGGGGCGGGCCTCGACCCGCGCGAAGCCGAGCGCATCTTCGATCCGTTCTTCACGACGAAACCGGAAGGGATGGGCATGGGTCTCGCGATCACGCGGTCCATCGTCCAGGCACACGGCGGCCGGCTCTGGGCACTGCCCAACGACGGCGGCGGCGCCACGTTCCACTTCGTGTTACCTGGAACGGAGATCCCGCGTGCCTGAAGACGCCACGGTCTACGTCGTCGACGACGATGCTTCGGTGCGCACGGCGCTGAGACGTCTGCTCGGCTCGGTGGGGTTCTCGTGCCAGACGTTCGGAACGGCCGGCGAGTTCCTGAAGGCCGCGCGGACCGACGGCCCTCAGTGCCTGGTCCTCGACGTGCGGCTGCCGGGCGCGAGCGGGCTCGACCTGCAGCGCGAGCTGGCGGGCCTCGAGCGCCCGCTGCCGATCATTTTCATCACGGGCCACCGCGACATCCCGGTGACGGTCCGCGCCATGAAGGCCGGCGCGTCGGAGTTCCTGACCAAGCCGATCCGCGAGCAGGAGCTGCTCGAGGCGATCCGGAAAGCGCTCGACCGGGACCGCGAGGCGCACCGGCAGCGCTCCGAGGGGGCACGGCTGCGCCGATGCTACGACGACCTGACCCCGCGCGAGCGGCAAGTCATGCGGCTGGTCGTCAGCGGTCTTCTCAACAAGCAGGTGGCTGCCGAGCTGGGTATCTCGGAAAAGACGGTCAAGGTCCACCGGGCGCAGGTGATGCAGAAGATGCACGCCGGCTCGCTGGCGGAGCTTGTCCGGATGGCAGACCACATGCCGCCGGCCCCCCGCGCGTCCTCGCGCGCATCACATCAGACTAAGGTCCAATCAGACTAAGGTCCAATTCACGCGTCTCCCCGACGCTGCTAAGGTCCGAGCGTCGGGGCCGGTCTCCAGCCGACGCTCGTCATCTGGCGAACCGGAGGAAGCAGATGCGCGGAGCGGTACTCGTCTCGGTGGTGGATGACGACGACTCGATTCGGCGGGCGCTCCGGCGCCTGATCGGCTCGACGGGCCTCGAGGTCGACACGTTTGGATCGGCGGAGGAGTTTCTCGAGAAGGGGAACCGCGAGACGGCGTGCCTCATCCTCGACGTGCGGCTGCCGGGGATGAGCGGGCTCGAGCTGCAGCACCAGCTCGCCGGGGCGGACCCGCGCATCTCGATCATCTTCATGAGCGCGTACGGCTCCGAGGACCTGAAGGACCACGCGATAATGGCGGGCGCGCTCGGCTTCCTGGACAAGCCGATCGCCGAGGATCTGCTGCTCGACCAAGTCCGGCTGGCGCTGGATGCGAGGAGGTAGGGCAAGGACCGACTGCGAATGCTGAATGCTGAATGCTGAATCTGAATGCTGAAGCGCTGTTCCTGGTGAGGGCGCATGCTCGAGGCCGATCTCTGAACGCTCCGGATTTTGGCCACCCGCGTGAAACCGTAAAATCCGTGGCCAAAACCTCGTCGAGCGCAGTCACGTACAGTCACGTCGGGCAGCATCCTGTGCGAGTATGAGGCATGCAGCTCGGCATGATCGGCCTCGGCCGGATGGGTGGGAACATGGTGCGCCGCCTGATGCGCGGCGGCCACACCTGCGTGGTGTACGACCGGGCGTCTCCGCCCGTCGAGGCGCTCGTCAAGGAAGGGGCGACCGGCGGATCTTCGCTGGCGGAGTTCGTCGCCGGGCTCGCGTCGCCCAGAACGATCTGCCTCATGGTGCCGGCCGCGATCGTGGACGCGACAATCGCCGAGCTGGCGCCACTGCTCGCCCGCGGAGACACCATCATCGACGGCGGCAATTCCCACTATCAGGATGACATCGCCCGCGCGCAGCGACTGACGACTGAGGGCCTTCACTACGTGGACATGGGCACGAGCGGGGGCGTGTGGGGCCTCGAGCGCGGCTACTGCCTGATGATTGGTGGCGAGCCTGCGGTCGTCGAGCGGCTCGACCCGATCTTCAGGACGCTGGCGCCCGGCCCGGGACAGATTCCGCGCACGCCGGGACGCGAGGCCCGGCCGGGCACGGCCGAGCACGGGTATCTGCATTGCGGTCCCGCGGGAGCGGGGCACTTCGTGAAGATGATCCACAACGGGATCGAGTACGGACTGATGGCCGCGTACGCCGAGGGGCTCAACATCCTGAAGCGCGCCAACCTCGGCAGGGCGACCCACGAGAAAGACGCCGAGACGGCACCGCTGCGCCATCCTGAGCACTACCAGTACGACTTCGATCTCGCGGATGTGACGGAGCTGTGGCGGCGCGGGAGCGTCATCGCGTCGTGGCTGCTCGACCTGACGGCGCAGGCGCTCGCTGCCGATCCGACGCTCGAGAAGTTCGGCGGCAGCGTCTCTGATTCGGGCGAAGGGCGCTGGACGGTGCAGGCGGCCAACGACGAAGGGGTGCCGGCACACGTGCTGACGGCCGCGCTCTTCGAGCGCTTCGCGTCGCGCGATCTCGACCTCTTCGCGAACAAAGCGCTGTCGGCGATGCGCTTCGGGTTTGGGGGGCACCAGGAGAAGAAGTAGGGACCCGGTGTCGCAGATCAGATTCTTCTGACTGCACGTGTCACGCTCGAGGGAAGTCAAACGGAGGTAAGGGAGGTAAACGGAGGGTTTGGGCCACGGATTATGCGGATGCAGTCTGATGCAGTCTGATCTGATCCATGGACCGTTACGCCGACGCCGCGCGCAGCGCGGCGCCGGCGGGTGAAACGTCGAGGATGTGAGCCGGTGGACGATCGGGTGTGGCTCACAGCCGCGACGTTCCGCCCGCCGGCAAGGCCCGGCTTCGCCGGGCCGTCGGCGTGACGGCCCGAAGATCGCCGACAGCGGGACTGCCTCCGAAGCCTCCGTTTCCTCCGTTTCTAATCCCTGGGGCGTGTCATGCACGGTCAGACACGGTCATGGAACATCCACCCAAGGCGCAGCATCCCGTGTCCGACGCCCTCGTCTTCTTCGGCGCGACCGGCGATCTCGCCTACAAGAAGATCTTCCCCGCGCTGCAGGCGATGGCGCGGCGGGGGCGGCTCGACTTTCCGGTCGTCGGGGTCGGCAGGTCCAGCTGGACGCGTGATCAGCTCGCCGAGCGTGCGAAGGCAAGTGTCGCGGAGCACGGCGGCGGCGTCGATCCCGAGGCCTTTCCGAAGCTCGTAGATCGGCTGCGCTACGTCGACGGCGACTACAACGACCCGGCGACGTTCAGACGCCTTCGCCAGGAGCTTGGAGGCGCCAAGCGCCCCGCCCACTATCTCGCGATTCCGCCGAGCGTGTTCCCCGTCGTCGTGCGGCAGCTCAGGGACCAGGGCTGCACGGAGGGGGCGCGCGTCATCGTGGAAAAGCCGTTCGGCCGCGACCTCGCGTCCGCCCGCGCGCTCAGCGAGACGCTCCACGAGGTCTTTTCCGAGTCGGCCATCTTTCGCATCGATCACTATCTGGGCAAGGAAGCGGTACAGAACATCCTGTACTTCCGCTTCGCGAACGCGTTCCTCGAGCCGATCTGGAACCGGCACTATGTGGAGAACGTGCAGATCACGATGGCGGAGCGCTTCGGCGTGAAGGGCCGCGGCAAGTTCTACGAGGAGACGGGCGTCATCCGCGACGTCATCCAGAACCACCTGTTGCAGATCGTGAGCTACCTGGCGATGGAAGCGCCCGCGGGCACCTACGCCGAGGCGATCCGCGACGAGCAGGCCAAGGTTCTTCGCACGGTGCGCCCGCTCAGCGTCGAGCACATGGTCCGCGGCCAGTTCCGCGGGTACCGGGACGAGCCCGGCGTCTCGAAGGACTCGTACATGCCGACCTACGCGGCGCTGCGGCTCTACGTGGACGCCTGGCGCTGGGAAGGCGTGCCGTTCTACGTGCGGGCGGGCAAGTGCCTCACGATGACGGCCACCGAAGTGGTCGTCGAGTTGCGAAACCCACCGCCCGTCGTTTTCAACGAATCCCCGCCGTCGATCGGCAACTACGTCCGGTTCCGCGTGAGCCCCGAGGTCGAGATCGGTGTCGGCGCGCGCGCCAAATCACCGGGCGAAGGCATGAAGGGGGAACCGGTCGAGTTGTCGGTCGTGACGCTGCCGGAGCAAGGGACCGAAGGCCGCATGGA
>JBOGJB010000504.1:0-14868 GCA_050745085.1 Vicinamibacterales bacterium | reverse complement strand
GTCACGGGCTTGACCTGCCCCGCGAAGCCGCCGATGAGCGCGTTGTCGCAGATCACATTGATCGTCCGGGGCAGACCGGCCGAGGCCTCGTAAATCGCCGTTACGGCTTCCTTCGTGAAGATCTCCGTGGCATTTCCGCCGGCTATCCGGAGCCGGCCGGCGATGTAGGATGCCGTGTTGATCAGATCGAAGGGCCCAAGCTCGCACCGGAGCGAGATCCGCTGTTTGAGCTGGCGCAAAGACGGCTCGTTCAGCCGCGCGGCCAGCTCCGGCTGCCCGGCCAGGACGATGTTGAGGAGCTTCTCCGTCGGCGTCTCGCTGTTGCCGAGCAGCCTGATCTCCTCGAGCAACTCGTACGGCAGACTTTGCGCCTCGTCCACGATGATGGCGGTCAGACTGCCCCGCGCGAATCGCTCCTGCAGGTCGTGCCGCAGGTCTTGGAGGAAGCGGGCTTTCGACGCGGCCGCCTCCGCCCCGAGCTCGAGCACGCCGGCCAGATATTCGTAGAACTCCGCGCGCGTCAGCGTCGGATTGCTGAGGAGCACGAGCCGGTGGGGCGTGGCCTCGAGCTCGGACAGCACCGTCTGGACGAGCGTTGTCTTGCCCGTGCCGGCGTCGCCAAGCAACAGCGTCAGCCCCCGCGGCGTCGTCAACCCGTAACGCAGATTGCTGAGCGCCTCACGCTGCCGGGGCGTCAGAAACAGAAAGCGCGGGTTCGGCGCAAGATCGAACGGCCGTTCACGCAGGCCGAAGAAGGGCTCGTACATGACGGACCGGCCGCTACTGGCGGTATTCCTTGAACGGAAGCTGGCAGTCGTGCTTCCGCAGAAAGTTCAGGAAGCGCTTGTAGTCGCCCGGCGCCAGGTTGAAGAGCCGCGCCACGATCTTGTAGTTGCCGCGCGCCTCCTCGAGGCCTTTGCGCACGACCTCGCGTACGTTGTTCCTCGTGATTTCACGGTTCATGTAGAGCGGATACACAGCCATCCAGAACGACTCGCGCTCTTCGATGAGCTTCTTGAACAGATCGTCCGCGACAGTCCGCCGCCGTTCACGGCGCGGGTTGAACCCGATGACCTTATGCGCCTGAATCTCCGGCGGCAGGTCCTGCGGCTTGATGACGTCCGACCGGCTGGTGACCGTCAGGCGCTCGATCACGTTCTCGAGCTCTCGAACGTTGCCGGGCCACGAGTACGCCGTCAGCCGGTCGAGCGCTTCGGGCTCGATGCTCCTCACGAACGAGTGGAAGCCGTTGCCGGGATCCCGGCCGTGCCCGTTCCCGTTGCCATGGGCGTTGCCGCCGGCGACGTCGCCGTACACGGCCAGGAAGTGCTCCACGAGCCTGGGAATATCTTCTCGCCGCTCGCGCAGCGCCGGCACGCGCAGGTGAATGACGTTCAGCCGGTAGAACAGATCCTCCCGGAACGTGCCCTGCGCGATCATGTCCCGGAGGTCGCGGTTGGTCGCGGCGACGACTCTCACATCGACGCGGCCGTCGTTTCGGCCGCCGCCGACCTTCTGCAGCTCACCGGTCTCCAGGAACCGCAGCAGGAGACCCTGCATCCGCAGCGTCATCTCGCCGATTTCATCCATGAAGACGGTGCCTCGATCCGCCAGTTCGAGCTTGCCCGGCTTGTCTCGAAACGCGCCCGTGAAGCTGCCCTTCACGTGACCGAACAGCTCCGATTCGAGCAGTGTTTCCGGAAGACCCGCGCAGTTGACCGGCACGAACGGACGATCGGCGCGTCCGCTCCCCTGGTGGATGGAACGGGCCACCAGCTCCTTGCCGACCCCTGTTTCTCCAACGATCAAGACCTTCGCGTCCGAGGCGGCAATGCGCTCGATTTCCTCGTAGACCAGCCGTATGGCCGCACTGCAGCCGACTAGTTGGTCGGAAAGATGTCTCTTCATAGAGCGAGCACACCCCTTCGGAGCGATGGACCAGATATCCCGCCCAACGGCTCCCGAAATCCACGACTTACGCACCCAGACGTAATCGGTGCGCGCGCTTTGTGCAAGCGGGCCGCCAAGCACCATTACGTTCCTGTTCGAAGGCCTTAAGTCTGCTTCCGAGTGGAACTTCTACCGTTACGGCGCTCGTCGACCACCCGAGGTCAGCTACATGGGTTAGGCCGTCTAGCTCGTAGTTGCGGTACTAAAGTCTACCTACTGGAGAACTATAGTGGAGCCAGTCGGAAGAAACCCCGCTGCGCGATGACGATATTGAGTA
Source organism: Vicinamibacterales bacterium (assembly GCA_050745085.1). GTDB lineage: Bacteria > Acidobacteriota > Vicinamibacteria > Vicinamibacterales > 2-12-FULL-66-21 > DATAEE01. The sequence goes on along the minus strand of JBOGJB010000504.1, from coordinate 12,641 downwards.
CAGTTTGCCCGGGCCCGAGCGCGAGTTACGCGGCCGGACGAGCGTCCGGAGGGCCCCCCGTCCAGAATTGGCCCTCAAGCTGCAGGTCCGCCCTAGCTCTCGGAAAGCGCTGGCCGATGTGAATGAGCGAGTCCTGATTGTCGATGACGACGCGGACTGGTTGTCCGCCGCCGTCGAAAGTTTCAGCAGCGCCGGCTACGTGGCGCGGGGTGCGTCGACGTTTCCGATCGCGAGGCAGCTCCTCGAGTCGTTCGGACCGGACTTACTCATTACCGACATTCGCCTCGGCGAATACAACGGACTGTACTTGCTGGTGCGCGCGCCCACCACCCGTCCCAAGCCTGCCTGCCTCATCATCAGCGGCTTCGAGGATCCGGTGCTGATGCGAGATGCGAGACTGCACGGCGCGTATGACTTCCTGGTCAAGCCAGTCGACACGAAGACGCTGCTGGCGAAGGCCGCAGAAGCGCTGGCTGCACGCAACAAGCGCCGGTGGCCGCGGAAACAGCTGTCAGGTGACGTACCCGCGACGATTGCGGGTCAGCAGGTGCGCCTCATCGACGTGAGCTACGGCGGTCTGCGCATGGAGGTGCCATTCGCCGCGTCGGCCGGCGTCCCTCTCGAAATCACGATTGCCTCGATGGGCCGCACGATCCCGGCCAACACGGTCTGGGCGGCGACACTCCCGCCAGCCGGCATCCATCAGTGCGGGGCAGCCGTCAGGCCCGAGGATGAAGTTGCCGTCGCGTGGCGACACATTGTCGACGCGCTTACATCCCCGGCCGGTGCGGGGCAGCAGTAAGCCGCTGACCGCTTGTCGTGGGCGCAGGTGGCTCGCGGCGCAGATGTACTTTTTACCGTCGACCCGGTCACGAAAGAATGGCTCGTGGCAGCCGCGAGCCGCGAGGATCACGCTTGGTAACCCCGCAGCGCACCTTCGGTGAGAAGCTTCGGCGTGCGCGCGAGGATCGCGGCGTCAGCCTCGAGGCCATCGCGCAGAGCACCAAGATCGGCGCGACCCTGCTGGCATCGCTCGAGCGCGGCGACTGCTCACGGTGGCCTTCTGGAGTGTACAGCCGCGCCTACGTTCGCAGCTACGCGCAAACCGTCGGACTCGACCCCAAGGCGATCGCGGACGAGTTCTGCAACTGCTTTCCCACGGTGGCGTGGCCGGACGGCCCACCTGGGCCGTTCCCGGAATCCGACCTCCGGACCTCGGGTTCTTCCAGCCAGAGTCACCCTGATCAGCCTCAGTATTCCCTGGATCGCCATCACGATGATGTCTCCGAGGCGCCGCTTCGGCTCACGCTCGATCCAATGCCCAGCGAGCGCTGGCGGCTGCTGAGGTCGGGCGTGACGGCGCGCCTGGCCGAGTGCGCCGCGGGCGTGCTCGTCGCGGCCGCCGCCAGCCTGTTTGGAATGGACTTCTGGATGGCTTTATCGGCGGCGAGCCTCGCGGTCCAGGCGCGCCACTTCGCCTGACTACCATCAACCCTCCGTGCTGACGGTTTCGCGCCCGCCACATTCGCGTTTGCAGCCAGGACGATGCGTGGCCGGCGCCGGCCGGTGCACCACGCCTACAAGTGCGTCAACGGTCTCTTGCCGATAGGAAAGACGTTGAAGCCGACCGCGTACAGCGCGTCGTGATCGAGAATGTTTCGCCCGTCGAACAAGAACGCCGGCTTCACCATCGCCTCGAAGATCCGGCGATAATCGAGGGTGCGATAGACGTCCCACTCCGTGAGGACCGCGATGGCATGCGAGCCTGCCGCCGCCGCGTACGGATCGTCTTCGAAATCGACGGTGCCCTCGACGCCGGAAAGGTTGGCGCGGGCATTCGCAATCGCCTTCGGATCTGTGATCACGACATGGGCACGCTCGGCGAGAAGATCCCTGGCCACAGCGAGCGCCGGCGACTCGCGCGTGTCCCCCGTGTTGGCTTTGAACGCGGACCCAAAGAGCGCGATGCGTTTGCCCGCGACCGTGTTGAACATGCTCGCGAGCATGTTGTGGACGAACCTGGCCTCCTGCCACTCGTTCATTCGCACCACGGACTCCCAGTACCGCGCGACCTCCTTCAAGCCGTAGGTCTCGGCGATGTACACGAGATTGAGGATGTCCTTCCTGAAGCACGAACCGCCGAAGCCAACGCTGGCCTTCAGGAACTTCGGTCCAATCCGGGAGTCGGTCCCGATCGCGTGAGCCACGTCGTCAATGTCCGCCTCTGTCTTCTCGCAGAGAGCGGAAATGCTGTTGATCGAGGAGATCCGCTGCGCGAGGAAGGCGTTCGCCGTCAACTTCGACAGTTCTGCGCTCCAGACGTTCGATTCGATGATCCGCTCGCGTGACACCCAGTTGGAGTACAGGTCCACGACAGCGCGGCGCGCGCGAATGCCGTCGGGCGTCTCCTCGGACCCGATGAGCACGCGATCGGGGCGCTCGAGATCCTTGATCGCGGTCCCCTCGGCGAGGAACTCGGGGTTCGAGAGAACCTGGAACTGCAGGCCCTTGCCGTTCGAGTTGAGTATCCGCGCCATGGCTGCCGCGGTGCGGACTGGTAATGTCGATTTCTCGACAACGATCTTGCCGCAATTCGCGTAGGCGAGGATGTCGCGAGCGGTCTTCTCCCAGTACTGCAGGTCCGCCGCACGCCCCGCGCCCTCACCAAAGGTCTTAGTGGGAGTGTTGACCGAAACAAAGATGATATCGGCCGACTGAATACCTGTCGCAAGGGCCGTAGAGAAGAAGAGATTACGACCGCGTGTCCTACCGATAACAGCGTCGAGCCCCGGCTCGTAAATAGGAAGGTCGTCGCTGTTCCATGCGTTGATGCGCTCGCTGTTCGTATCGGTGACGGTGACCCTTACGTTCGGGCAGCGATCGGCGATGACCGCCATCGTGGGACCGCCGACGTGGCCTGCGCCGATGCAGAGGATCCGGGTTGTGAACGCCATGATGTCGTGGGCCGGGTCCGACCGAACGGCAGGCCCATTCTTGCTCACCAGCCTGTTTGTGTCCATCTGTCGGCACTGTCGATCGGCTCCGCGAGCGGCACCGGTGACTTGACGACGGATAGCCGCCCCGCGCGGAGCTGAGGTCTCGCACAAGCCGCGACGGATCCAGGGCGATCGAACCAGTTCCTATGACCGCCAGCGGAAGGTTGTCCCGACCACGACGGTGCGAGGGGTGCCGAGAATCTCCACGGGCGTCGCCTGGACGGCGTAGCGGCGATCGAACACGTTCTCTCCCGTCAGGAACAGCTCGACCCGACCCACTTCACGCGCGACGCGCGCATCGACGACCCCGAACGGCGACAGCCTCAGCCGGTTCTGATCGGCGTCGAAGCGCTCGCCTTCCACGCGCGCGAGCAGGTCGACGTCGAGCCGCCATGGCGCGCGCCAGGACGCCTGCGCCGACCCGCGATACGGCGGCACCTGCGGCAGGCGCAGTCCGACCAGCGACGGATCGGCGGGAAACTCCTGAACCGTGGCATGGACAACGAACCAAGCCGTGCGCAGACGCAGCATGTTGGAGCGCCATTCGGCATCGAGTTCGGCACCCGCGACCCGCGCACGGCCGAGATTCCGCCGCTGCCTCGTGATGAGCGCCGGCGTCGAGGTCACGGTGACGTTCGAGATCGGTTCGTCTAATCGCGACCAGAATGCCGTCGCTTGCCACGTCACACGCCCAGTCTCCCCGTTCGCCCCTCCCTCAAGTCCAGTCAACCGCTCCGCGCTGAGGGCGTCGTTGGCTTCGGTGAGGACGTTGCCGACACGGAAGGGGCGATAGAGCTCGTTGAGGCTTGGCGCGCGGAAGCCGCCGTAGGCTGAAGCGCGCAGCACGACGCCGCGACCCGCGCGCGCGACGAGCGCCGCCCGTGGGGTGACAGACGATTCGGTGCGGTTTACCAGTGGCGTTTCGAGCCGCTGACCGGTGGCGAGAACGGTCTCCAGGCGCGACGCGTCGTAGTTACGCCACCCGTCGGCGCGAACGCTCAGCGTCAGATCCAACCGCTCGCCCAGCCGCCAGCCGTCCTGCGCGAACGCGCCGCCGACGAGCTGATTGGCCTCGATCATCCGGTCGCGTGTATGAACGCCGCTGACGAACACCTCCTCGTCGTCGGTCGCGCCCACGCCTCGGAGGTCGCCGCCGATCGTCAACGCGTGCCTGGTCCAGTCGCGGGACCACTGCGCACCGCCGCCGCCTTCGAGTGACGGCACGCGCTGCGCGAGCGTCAGCGACTCGGACGCGCGGCCCGCGGCGATCGCCGTGAACGTGCTCTGGAACCGCTGCGCGCGCGCGAAGCCATCTGCCTGGAGCGCGCCCCCCTTGACCTCCGTGCGGAGGCCTCCCGTGAAGAGCGCCTCGCGCGTGTCGTTGTCCTGCAGCGGCGTGCCGTTCTCGCGCGTGTCGAAAAACAGCCGCCCCGTGTGCGAGACGACGGCGCGGCGCAACACGCGTTCCGCGCGCCAGTTCACGGTCGCATGCCGCGCGCGTACTTCCTCATCGACCGGCCCGCGTACCTCCGGCGCGACCTGAATGTAGCCTCCGGTGCGGAACACACGGCCCCCACCCGACAGCCGCCAGCCACCGATCTCGCGCCCGGCGTACCCTTCTGCCTCGACGGCGCCAAACGACCCGGCCGCGCCGCGCAGGTCGAGCGCGTCTCCGGGCGGGTGCCGCGTGACGACGGCGATCGCCCCCGCCATTGCCGAGCTGCCGTAGAGCGTCGAGAGCCCGCTCCCGGTCAGCTCCACGCGCTCGATCTGCACGAGCGGCAGCGTGCTCCAGTGGACCCAATTGCCGAACCCGTCGTTCTCGGGAACACCGTCGACCAGCACGAGCGTGCGGCTCGCCCCGGACGCGCCGATGCCGCGCAGCGACACGCCGTGCGTCGTCGGATGCGATGCCAGGCTGCTCGAGCGCCGGAACAGGCTGAACGACGGCGCGCGCGCCAGCGCGCCATCCAGCGCTGGGACCGTGGTTTGCTGAAGCTCGCGCGCGTCGAAAACGCGGACGGGCGCGGGCGCGTCGCGCGTGAGCTGTGGCGTGCGGCTCGCCACGACCGTCACGGTCTCGCGGATCGCCGGCAGACGGAACGTGAAGGCGGCCGTCACCACGAGCACCATCGCAGCGCCGATCACGCCCCTATCCTAACGGTGACTGTTTGACATTGTCGAACTCCGATCGGGCGATCTATGGAAGAGGAGAAGCCGGCTAGTTTTCAGATCCCCAAACGGTATCGGCCAAGACGAGCAAGAAGCGTCGCCTTCAGATCGGCTTCTGAGGTTGCGGCGGTGAGGTCGACATCCGCGTCGCTGAGCGCGTCGACGAGCGAGCGCAGCAACGTCGCGCGGCTGATCGCGGCGCCGCTCTGCGCGCGGATGTTCGCCGCGAGGCGGTCGAGAAACACGATCTGCCGGTTGAAGAGCACGACGGTGACCTTGGTCCATGCCTCGTCGTGGAGTGGCGGACGGCCGGGGCCGCGCTTCGTCCGGCGTCGTACTTTGTCGCCTGCGGTCGTGAATCCGGTGGCCTTCTTTGTCGTCTTCGGCTTGCGATGCGCGCTCATCGGGTAGCCTTCATGACGCCGCGCAGCACCCCGCCGCGCGGTCGAATTCCGCCCCTAATTCATCGACGGAGAGCGGGGCCTATTCAACAGTGGTTCAGCAGTTTACTTCAACCTCGACCGTACGCACCAGCCCGCCCGGCATGCCAATCTGCCATACCTAATAGACGTGGCGGAATGTACGATCTATGACGTTTGAAGGCGCTGGAGCAGTTCTCCGGCGGCCCGACGGTAGGCGTCGGCTGCGGCTGAGGTGGGGGCGTGTCCGAGCACTGTTCGGCCGAACGAAGGGGCATCGGCCACTTTGGCGTCGTAGGGAATCTCGGTGTGGAACACTCGTTCGCGGAGCTCGCTGCGGAAGCGATCGACGATGTCGCCGGTCGCCGTCCTCGCCTGCCGGTCGGGCATCGTCAGCAGAACGCCGGCGAATCTCAGGTCGAGGCGCAGTCGCCGCGTCAGGCGTTCAATCGACTCGAGGAGTCCGGCCACCCCCTGGAGCGCCAGCGCCTGCGGGATTGCAGGGATGACGAACGCGTCGGCCGCGGCGAGCGCGTTGACGCCGAGGAGAGACAGGCTGGGCGGCGTGTCGATCAGCACGTAACGGTAGGTTTCGCGAACGCCCGCGAGGATCGTGCGCAGAAACCGCTCGCGGTTGGGCACCTCGGCAAGCGCCACGTCGGTGCTGGCGAGGTCGATCGAGCCTGTCAGAAGATCGAACTGGGTGATGCCGCTGTTACGGATCGCGCGCGCGACCGGCAGACCATCGAGGAGCGCCTGCGAGATCGACGGCGAGAGCGCCGAGCGGGCGACGCCGAGCGAGAGCGACGCAGAGGCCTGGCTGTCGAGGTCGACGAGCAGCACCGGGCCGTGTCGTTCCGCGAGCACCGCCGCGATGGTGATGGCCGAGGTTGTCTTGCCGACGCCGCCTTTGTTGTTGACGAACGCGACTACCACGGCCGATCAATGATAATGAATAATGCCCTCATTCTATCCTGAATTCTGCGCGCGGTAAGCACGACAACTTCGCGTGATACGCTGAGCGACCGATGAGGTGGCGTCTGTTCCGAGGGTCCGCGGCGCGGCGCGCGCGCGAAGCCGAGCTGTCGACTTTTCGCGCAGAGCTCGACGCCGCCGCCGAGCGGCATGACGCGGCGACCGGCGCGTGGCCCGCGCTTCAGGACGGTCTCCTCGGACGCCTAGCGCTGCGCGCGGACGCGCTCGGCCTCACAGACGACGACGACGGCGCGCTCGAGCTGGAGATGATCAACGGCCTGCGCGAGCTCGCCGCGCTCGTCCTCGCGGTCGAGCGCGACGGCCTGCCGCTCCTCGAGACGCAGCACCGGGTGATCACGGGCGAGTCCTGCCGCTTCTCGGCGCCCGCAACGCGCGTCTTTGATGCGAATGATTCGAATGGCGCCGAGGGCGCGTCCGGCCGCTTGTTTCTCACCGATCGCCGCGTCGTCTTTCTCGGCCCCTCGGTCACCGGCGTACCGTGGCCGTCGATCGCCGGTATCGCCCGCACCGGTCGGGACGTCGTGCTCTCCGGCGCGAGCCGTCGTTACCGGTTCCGATTGAACACATTCGCCGACGCGCTGCGCGCGACCTGGCTCGCGGAGCGGCTGCGATGACGGTCGCCACCGCGCGCGTCACCATCGGTCTCGAGCGCCTGCTCGACCGCATTCGCCGGGGCGCGGTTCGCGGCCGCGTCGGGCTGGTCTCGAACCCCGCTTCGGTCGATGCCGCGCTCAACCCCGCCGCCGACCGCCTGGCAAATGCGCCTGGCATCACGCTCGCGGCGCTGTTTGGGCCTCAGCACGGCTATCGATCCGATCTCCAGGACAACATGATCGAGACTCCGCACGCGGACGATGACGCGCGCCGTATCCCGGTCTACTCGCTCTACAGCGAGACCCGCGAGCCGATTGCCGCCATGCTGGAGGGGCTCGACCTCCTCGTGATCGATCTGCAGAACATCGGCACGCGCATCTACACCTTCGTCTACACGATGGCGAACTGCCTGCGCGCCTGCGCGCGTCACGGCGTCAAGGCCGTCGTCTGCGATCGACCCAACCCGATTGGCGGAGCCCGGATCGAAGGACCCATGCTGCGCGAGGGCTGGACCTCGTTCGTCGGGCAGTTCCCGATTCCGATGCGGCACGGGATGACGATCGGCGAGCTGGCGCGCCTCTTCAACGAGCACTTCGGGATCGGGGCGGACCTCGAAGTCGTGCCGATGGAGGGCTGGCGCCGCGAGATGTACTTCGATCAGACGGGGCTGCCGTGGGTCATGCCGTCGCCCAACATGCCCACGCTCGATACGGCGATCGTGTTCCCCGGCGCGGTGCTCTTCGAAGGGACGAACATCTCGGAAGGACGAGGGACGACGCGGCCGTTCGAGCTCGTCGGCGCGCCGTGGATCGACGGGGAGCGGCTGACGGAGGCGATGCACCGGCGCGACCTGCCCGGCGTCCGCTTCCGCGCGGTCTTCTTCGAGCCCACCTTCCAGAAGCACGCGCAGCAGACCTGCGGCGGCTGCCAGATTCACGTCACGGATCGCGCTGCATTTCAGCCGGTCGCGAGCGGCGTCGCACTGCTCGAAGAGTTCCGCCGACAGGATCCCGCGCAATTCGGGTGGAAGCCGCCGCCGTACGAGTACGAGTACGAGCGGCTGGCGATCGATCTGCTTTACGGCTCCGACACGCTCAGGCGCGATCTGGAGTCCGGGCGGTCGGTGGAGGAGATCACAGCCTCATGGGAGGCCGAAGTCAGGGATTTCCTGCCAATCAGAGAGCGGTATCTGCTGTACTAGCCCAAGTACGAAGCTCGAAGGACGAAGGTCGAAGTAAGGGCTTTTCTGACTGCGCTTGCCACTTCAGACTTGGGACTTCCGTTCAGCCTTCTAACTTCGTACTTCGTACTTGGGCGAGTTTTTCACTTAACCCCCGCAGCTCTAGCTCTGCGGATCTGATCCGCGTGGTTGTGCGCGTGCTCTGCGTAGATCGACAGCCAGGTCTCGACGGTGTAGCGCCCGACCTCGCTGTGCGTCCCCTCGCGCGCCCAGTCGGCCGGCGTCATCCGGTCCAGAATCTGTCCCGTCGTCTCCCGCGCGTATTTGAACGCCTCGAGCGACGCCTGGTACGGCCGGTCGTAGAACAGCTTCTTGGCGAACGCCTCCTGGTCGTAGCCCTTGATGGCCGCCCGTTCCTCGGCCAACAGCAGCCGCAGCCGGATCGCGGAGGTCATCTCGCTGTCGGCGAGGTGGTGGACGATCTCGCGGGCGGTCCACTTGTTCGGCGCGGGGCGCGCGTCGAGCTCGCGATCCTGGGCGCCGGCAAGCGCCTCCGCCACCGCGCGATACCCGTCCTTGTACTTCGTCACGAGCGCCTTCCGTTCCTGTTCAGTCACAGTCCTGCCTCCTGCCTCCTGCCTCCTACCTCCTACCCACGCGTCTTCGCAATTCCCGGCGCGCGATCTTCCTGCGGCGTCTCCGGCACGAGATGATGCTGCGCGAGGTGCTGGCGCAGGTGCTCGAAGGCGTCGCGCGGCGTGTCGGAGCGGTGGAGCAGGTTCAGGTCCTCCTCGGCGATCGTGCCCCACTCCGCCATCGGCTGCAGATTCAGGATCGGATCCCAGTACTCGCTGCCGTACAGTATGACGTCGAGCTTCTTCGAGAGCTTCTGCGTCTGAGCGAGCGTGAGGAACTCGAACATCTCGTCGAGCGTGCCGAAACCGCCGGGGAAAATCACGAGCGCTTTGGCGAGATAGGCAAACCAGAACTTGCGCATGAAGAAGTAGTGGAACTCGAAATGCAGGCCGGGCGTGATGTAGCGGTTCGGCCCCTGCTCGAACGGCAGCCGGATGTTCAGCCCGATGGTCTTTCCACCCGCCTCGTGCGCGCCGCGATTGGCCGCTTCCATGATGCCCGGTCCGCCGCCCGAACAGACGACGAAGCGGTGGCGCGGCGAGTTGAGCGTGCCGCTCCACTCAGTGAGCAGGCGGGCCAGCTCGCGCGCGTCCTCGTAATAGCGCGACCACGCGACCGCCTTGCGCGACCGTTTCAGCCGGTCGGCGAATGCCCGCCGGCGCGCGTCCGGGACCCTCGCCTTCTTCGCGCCGCGCGCACGGCCCGGCCGCTCGAGCGACAGCCGCGCCAGGGCGCGCTCGGCGTCGCTGCGGCTGTCGACCCGCGCGGATCCGAAAAAGACGACAGTGTCCTGGATGTTCTGAGCCTGAAAGCGCCGCAGAGGCTCCAGGTACTCGGCCAGGATGCGGAGCGGGCGCGCCTCGTCGCTCTCGAGAAACTCGAGGCTGTGATAGGCGAGCGGCTGATGGTCGGTCATACGCGAAAAATGTATCATCCTCCTAGACGGTCCAAGTCGAGGAGGGCGTGGCGAATGCGTATCCGTGCGGTAACGGTCAGTATGGCGCTCGCGGCGATGGCATTGGTGACCGTGATTGGGCTGGCGGCGGGCCTTCGCCGCGCCGAAGCGGCTTGGGCCGCGCAGGCGGACCAGGTGCCCGCCCAGAAGCCCGTACCGGACGGGTGGGAGCTGCCCCCGACCGCGGACGAAGAGAAGAACCCGCTCGACGTCACACCGGTCGTCATCAACACCGGCAAGGCGCTCTTCAAGAAGAAGTGCGAGCGCTGTCACGGGCCCGACGGCAACGGGGACGGCCCGGACGCGGATCCCGAGCACATGGCCGACATGGATCTGACCACTCCGAAACGCGCGGACCGCAACAGCGACGGCGTCGTGTTTTACAAGCTCTGGAACGGCCGCAAGAAGCCGAAGATGCCTGCGTTCAAGGAAGAGCTGACGAAGGAGCAGGCCTGGTCCGTCGTCGCCTATTCGCAGACGCTGAGAAGGCCCACGAAGTAACGTTCCGCCGGCTGCCCATGCCAGGGGGACGCGCGCTCAACCCGCCCGGTTTCGACCACTCGCTCCTTATCCGGGCGGCGCCGTCGCGCGTGCTCGCGGCGTTCTTCGATCCGCGGGCGCTCGCGATCTGGTGGCAGGCGATCCGGTCCGTCACCATCGCGCGGCCGTTCGGCGTGTACGCCATCGAGTGGGCGCCCAGCGAGTTCCGCGACGAACTGCTCGGCCACCTCGGGGGCGTCTTTCACGGGACGGTCGTGGACGTCAAGCCGGGGCAGGCGTTCTTCGTCGCCGACGCCTGGTGGCTGCCGCCCGAAGGGGAACCGGTCGGCCCGATGGGGCTGGAGGTGACCTGCGGGATGGACGGTCCGGCGTGCCGCCTCCACGTCGAGCAGCACGGCTACGAGGACAGCGCGCGTTGGCGGCGGTACTACGAGGTCATCGGCGCCGGGTGGCACTCATCGCTCGCCGCGCTCAAACATCACCTCGAGGCCCCGCGGTCATGACCGAGCATCGATTCATCCGCGCGCTGGGCCTGCGGGACGTCATCCTCATGAACATCGTCGCCGTCGTCGGGCTGCGCTGGATCGCGCGCGGCGCGCGCACCGGTCCGGCGTCGGTGACGCTCTGGGCGCTTGCCTGCCTCGCGTTCTTCGTGCCGCTTGCCGCCGCGGTGTCGGAGCTGTCGAGCCGGCAGCCGGAGCAGGGCGGGCTCTATGCGTGGACGCGACGCGCGTTCGGGCCCGTGCACGGCTTCATCTGCGGCTGGTGCCTCTGGGTCAACAATCTGTTCTACTTTCCGTCGCTGCTGCTCTTCGGCGCGGCCAACGCGCTTGTGCCGTTCGGCGAGTCGGGGGCGGGGCTCGCCGACAGCCGTGCGTACGCGACGGTGTTCGTCCTCGCCGGCATCTGGACGACCGTCGGCGTCGGCATCATCGGCCTGAGCACGGGGAAGTGGCTCCAGAACATCGGAAGCGCCGGCATCTGGTTGCCGGCGGGGTTGCTGATCGCGGCGGGCGGCGTCGCGTTCGTCATGTTCGGATCGGCGACGGCGTTCACGCCGGCGTCGCTCGTCCCGCCGCTCGGTGACGGGTTCTTCGACACGGTCTCGCTTTGGTCGGCGATGTGCTTCGCTTTCTCCGGATTCGAGATCACGGCGCTCATCGGCCAGGAGGTCAAGCGGCCGGAGCGGACGATTCCGCTCGGCGTCCTGATCGGCGGGGTCGCGGTGGCGGTGATCTACATCGCGGGGTCGGTGTCGGTGCTGGTCGCGCTTCCCGCGGACTCGCTGCGGGAGCTGAGCGGCATTACCGACGCCATCGATCGAGTGGGGGTCCGGATCGGGCTTCCGGCGGTCGCGGGGGTGGTGGGGGCGCTGATCGCGATGTCGGCCGTCGCCGGGACGCTGTCCTGGATGGCGAGCGCCGCGCGCGTGCCGTTCGCCGCGGGCGTCGATCGCGTCATGCCGGCGGCGCTCGGCCGGCTGCACCCGCGCTTCCGCACGCCGCACGTCGCGCTGCTCGTGCAAGGGATTCTGGCGACGGCGATTTTTCTCGCGAGCGTCTTCTTCGCGATCGCGGGAGCGCGCCCGACCGTGCAAGACGCGTACGACGTGATGGTCAACCTGACCATCCTGATCTACTTCGTGCCCTACCTGTACCTTTTCTTGTCGCTGCCGCGGTTGCGGCGCGCGGCGGGCGATCCGATTCCGGGCGAACGGCGCGTGCCGGGAGGCCCGGCCGGCCTTTGGGCGATCGCGCTGACCGGTTTGGTGGCAACCGCGATCTCGCTCGCGCTCGTGTTCGTCCCGCCACCTGGGACGACGAGCGTCGTCAACTACGAAGCGAGCCTGCTGCTGCAGGCGCTCGCCGTCGTCGGCGTTGGATTCCTGCTGTACCGGCGGGGGCGTGCGTAACCGGGCGGCGAACGCGCCTCAGAGCCGCTTGAGGTTGAGGAAGTTCGCGTCGCTTCGCGACAGATCGGGGCTCACGCTGACGAAGACGACGACCGAGCCGGACGGAAGCGCGCCCAACGCCGCGATCCCGCGGTGCAGGGTCGGGACGTCTCCGAGCGCGCAGACGAGCGGCACGACACCCCACGACAGCGCGAGCCGCCTCGCCACGAGGTCGTCGTCGGTCGCGCCGTAGATCGTCGCGCCCGGCCGTAGCGCCGACAGCAGGCGGGCGGTCTTGCCG
>JBOGJB010000503.1:0-8506 GCA_050745085.1 Vicinamibacterales bacterium | reverse complement strand
CGTCTGCATTGCGCACGCGCTGCGCCGCCGCCTCGGCGCGCCGTACCCGGAGCATCACCCGATGGATGCCGCTCTCGGCCGCCGCCGCCCTCGTCCTCGCGGTTGCGGGCATCTTCATCTACGGGAGCTTTGACCGCGGCGCCCGCGCGCTGGCCACGCAGCTCGCGCTCGATCACGTGAAGTGCTTCGCCGTGTTCAAGCCGGACGGGCAAACCGATCCGCAAACACTCGCGGCGAACTGGCAGCGCGCTCAGGGATGGGACCTGCCGGTGCCTCCGCCGACCGGGGCGCTCGAGCTGCTTGGCGTGCGGCGGTGCCTGAGCTCCGAAGGGCGCACCGCGCACATCATGTATCGCCATGGCGGCAGGCCGCTCTCGCTCTTCGTCGCCCGGGACGAGGGACGCGGAACGCGGGCCCTTGAGGCGATGGGACATGAGACGATACTCTGGTCCGAGGGCGATCGGCTGTTCGTGCTCGTCGGACAGGAGCCGCGCGCCGAGCTCGAGCGCGTGGCCGCGTACGTGAGGAACACCGCTGTGAGGAGACAGGAATGACAGGCATGCTCTCACGCTGGACCGCCGCGGCCGCCGCCGCCGTCGCGCTCGCGTTCGTGACGATCCCGCCGATCGCGGGTACCGGCGAAAAGCCCGACGCGGGGCTTCCCTTTCCGTCGAACGAGCTCGCGGCAGGCGGTCCGCCCACCTTCTGCGACGGCAAGAACAAGCCGGCCAGTCTCGCGTTCACGCTCAAGGACATGCACGGCAAGGACGTACGCCTGTCCGACTACAAGGGCAAGGTCATCCTCCTCAACTTCTGGGCGACGTGGTGCGGCCCCTGCAAGTACGAGATTCCCGCGTTCGTCGAGCTGCAAGCCAAGTACAAGGACCAGGGCTTCGTCGTCCTCGGCGTCTCGACCGACGATCCGCCGGACAAGCTCCGAACCTTCGCGGACCAGTACAAGATCAACTACCCGGTGCTCCAGGGGCGCGACCGTACCGATTTCGTGGACGACGCGTGGGGGCCGATGTGGGGGATTCCCGTGTCGTTCTTCATCAATCGCAACGGCACCATCTGCAGGAAGCACACGGGGCTCGCGAGCAAGGAGCAGATCGAGAAGGAAATCAAAGCGCTCTTAGCGACGTAGGACGAGGCCAGGGACTCTGCAACTGTGTTCAGTACCCTTGACCCTTCTCCCGGTCATCAGTCCTTCAGCCCTTCTGCCGAGTCCCTAATCCCTGGTCACCAGTCCCTATCTTGCATGCTATGATCCCCTCATGCTGAAGGGCTTCACGCACGGGCGCCTGTCCTGCGGGTGCCGCATCGGATTCAGGGAAGGGGTCGAGGGAAGCCCGGTCACCGTGGTGATCGACGAGAAGGCTCCCGCCTGCCCGCATACGATCCACGTGCGCGATCTGCCGCTCTACGACCATCGCGAGGCGCTTCGCCCCTCAACCCGCCTGCGGCCCATCGAGGAAGGCGAGTACGAGGAAGAAGGCTGAGCGGCCGTCCTAGGCCCGCTCCTCTTCCTCGTCCCGCTGCGGCAACCGACCCGACTCCTTCAGCGCCGCTCGAAGCAGATACTCGATCTGGCCGTTCAGGCTCCGCAAATCGTCCGCAGCCCACCGTTGGAGCGCGTCGAGCATGCGCCTGTCGAGCCGCACCAGAAATGGCTTGCGCTCGGACACGTCGGGCCCTAGGGGTAGATCGTTCCCGTGTTCACTACGGGCTGCACCGATCGCTCACCGCAGAGCACGACGAGCAGGTTGCTCACCATCGCCGCCTTCCGCTCGTCGTCGAGCTGGACGATGGCGCGGCGGGAGAGGAGATCGAGCGCCATTTCCACCATCCCGACCGCCCCTTCAACGATTCGCTGGCGCGCGGCGATGATCGCGCCGGCCTGCTGCCTCTGCAGCATGGCCGCCGCGATTTCGGGCGCGTACGCGAGGTGCAATACAGCTGGGTCCGTGACGCCAAGTTATTGGTGGTCATGGTTTTATCTGGTGTGCTTCCCGTCGGCGCCCAGGCGGTCCGCAGCTCGACGCACCCCGCGGAAGAGCCGCTTGCCGCGGCGGTGTCGAGCGACCGCTTGCGAAAGGACGTCCGCGATCTCGTCGCGCTCGGGCCGCGTATGGGGGGCACGCCGTCGGGTGACCTCGCCGCGGCGCACACCGACCGCTTGTTCCGTGAGATGGGGCTCGGCTCGCGCATCGAGCGCGATCCGCCGCTCTACGCGCACTGGGAGGAAGACTGGGCCGTCGAGATCGCGCCGGCGGGCGGCCGGCTCGAATCGGCGTGGCCGTACGGATTCTCTCCGTCAGCCTCCGGATCCGGCGAGCTGATCGTCGTCAAGGACCTGGCCTCGGCGACGCCCGACGCGGCGTGGGCGGGACGCGTGATCTACACTTCAGGCAACGTCAGCCGCAGCTACGCCGCCATCGCCGCCTCACCGCATCGTCCTCTCGCCATCCTCACGAGCCACCCGAACGATCCGAAGAAGTACGTGGACTGGTCGCGGATCGGCAGCCTGCCGCCTGGCGAGTCGCATCCGGTTCCGGTCTTCGCGCTCTCGTACTTGGACGGGCGCACGGCGGAAGTGGCCGCCGCGTCGCACGCACTGGCGCGCATCAGCCTGAAGTCCACGATGCGCCGGGGACAGCCGGCGACCACGATCGCGACCCTCGGCGGGCGCGATTCGCGGCGGTACTACCTCGTCACGGCGCACGGCGACTCCGACGCGGGCGGGCCGGGCGCCGACGACAACGCGTCCGGCGTGGCCACGGTCCTCGAGATCGCTCGCGCGCTCAGCTCACTCGTGAAGGACGGACGGTTCCGCCCGGCATACTCGATCCGATTCGTCGTGTGGGGGACGGAGTATCACTCCGCGAAGGCCTACATCGAGCGCGAAGGCGCGAAGCTCGCCGACTGCCTCGGCGTGATCAACCTCGACGAGACCGGCACCGGGGCCGAGCGCGAGGCGATCTACTTCGAGTCGAACGACGTACCGTGGAACGCGGCGCTGCTGCGCACGCTCGAGCGCGTCGGAGAAGACTACGTCGGGAAGCCCGGCTTCTGGCCCGAATTCACGACGAACCCTTCCCAGGGCGGGACCGATTCCTACGCGTTTCTCCCGAAGGCCTACAAGGGACAGGACTACACGACGCTGCAGATCCCCGCGACGACCGTCTACACCGCGGCGTCGGACTCGCTCGCGCCGCTCGCGCAGACGCCCGGCTGGGACCCGAAAGGCTGGCCCACCCCCGGCCGCCTCGTCGTTGACTATTCGGCCTACTACCACTCGAGCGGCGACACACCGGAGAACACCACGGAGCGCGAGCCGCAGAACATGGTCCGTGCCGTCAAGGCGGTCGGGATCGCGCTCCTGCGTCTAGCGCACGAACGATGACGAAGCGCTGCGGGTGCCGACGCCGTTGACCGCGGACACTGTGGCGATATGGTGCGATCAGAATCTGACGTTCAGGTCGGCGACGAGCGGCAGATGGTCTGAGGCAATGAGCGCCTTACGTGTGCGCGGCAGCTCCACCTTCGTCACCTCGACACGGCCCTCGTAGTAGATGTGGTCCAGGTGAAGGATGGGGAACACTCCGGGATACGTGCGGCGGCGCTTGAGGTGCGCGAAGAGGTCCACGCTGTGCAGCCTTTCGCTCAGCATCCTCGTCGCCAGGCCGCGCGTCCATTCGTTGAAGTCGCCGACGACCACCTTGGGCCCTGGGATCCGTCGGTCGTGGACGAACCCTGCGAGGCGGGACGCCTGGAAGCGGCGTTCGAGCAGCGCCGTTCCAAGGTGGACGTTGTAAACGTGCAGGACGTGCCCGTCGAGCACGACGTCCACACGCTGGACGCAGCGCGGCTCGCACGTCCGCCACGACAAGTCGTGCTGGGCGTGCTGCCGGATCGGCAGCCGGCTGAGGATCACGTTGCCGAACAAGTGCCCGCGCAAGTGGCGCGCCGGCGCCATGACCCAGCCCATCCCGAGCGCCGCGCCCAGCTCTTCCGTGTGGCCGGGCCCTGACGGCCCGGCGCCGATGACTTCCTGCAGCGCGACGACGTCGGCGTCGATCTCGTCGAGGACGGCGGCGATGCGGTCGGGGCGCGTCCGGCGATCGAGGCCGCGGCACCGGTGGATGTTATAGGTAGCGATCCGGAGGGTGGACATCTAACGGGTGACCACCAGGTCACGCACGGTGACGGTCGCAGGGGGAAGCGACAGGCGCAGGGCGCCTGCCTCGAGGCGCGCGAGGAGCGCCGGCCCCGTCGCGTCGGTCTCGTCGACGCCGCTGACGGCGGTCACGAAGTACTCGCCCGGCGGGAGACCGGCCGCACGGTATCCGCCCGACCCGTCAGGCCGGACCGCGCGGACGTACCGGCCGGGGAACAGCCGCAAGCCTCGATCGGCGGGGAACGCGACGACGATCGCGCCGGCGGGGGAGCCGTCAGCCGGCACCTTCACCGTGCCGATGAGATCCGCCGCCCGCTCGGCGAGCGTGAGCTGCACGTCAGTCAGCCGCACGCCCGGCGTGGTTTCGATCGTGAAGCCGAGCAGCGCCCGGCCGCGGTGCGATCCCTCGCTGAGCAGCCACGGGAACGGCAGGCCCTCGACCACCAGTTGATGGAGGCCCGGTGCCACGTCGCGGAGCGCGAACGCGCCGCGGGGGTCGATCGTTCCGGTGAACACGTCCCCGAACGCAACGTCGTCGTTCATCGGCGCGCGGACGCGGGCGTTCGCGAGCGGCGGCGGCGTCATGCCGGGACGTGTCTCGAAGGTGACGCGTCCCTCGACGATCGCTCCCGGCGCGAGCGTCAGATCGGCACCCGCCACGTCGCGCCCCTGCACGGTGACCGCGAAGCTGGCGAAGAGCACGACGCCGTCGCGTTCCGTCTCGCCGCGCGCGCGGAGGATGTATTGTCCCGGCAGGACGTCCACAAACGCGTAGCCGCCGTCCGGGCGCAGTCGCACGTCGCTTACCTTCGCCGGACGCACGCGGCCGTCGACGACGGCGTGCAGCTTGACCGTCGCGCTGAGGAGGGGCCTGCCGTCGCCCGCCCGCAGCACTCCGCTGACCACGAACGCCGGCTGCGTGGCAATGGCGGCGGCCATCGCAGCCAGGGCGGCCAGGAGACCCATGGCGCTATGATATGCCGATGTTGGGTCGGGCCTCGGGCCCCGCACTTCGTGCCTCGGGCGACGGACCTCGTGCCTCGTGCGTCCCTCGTGCCTGGTGCGTGCTGGCTGCCGCCTGCGCCGTCGCGTTCCCGGCGTGCAGCGAGCCGCGCGATCCGATCGTCGTGCAGCGCACGTCGCTGACGCTCGAGAACCAGTCCTCGTCCGAGTGGACTGGAATCGAGATCTGGGTGAACAATCACTATCGCGTGACCGCCTCCTCGCTGGCGGCGGGCGGACGCCTGAACGTGCCGCTCACGAGCTTCGTCGCGGGGTTCGGCCAGCGGTTCAACACGAGCACGAACGTGTTCGGCGTCGAAGTCACCGCGAAGAGCGCCGGCGGCGAGCCGGTACGCTTCATCTGGGGAAAAGGACGAAGACGATGACGCTCGGTCAATCGGAATTCGAAACCATCTGTCCGTGCTGCCACGCGACGCTCGTCGTCGACGTCAACCTCCGGCGCATCGTCCGGCACGTCGAGCCGCCGACGGGGGACAAGCCGGAGCTGAGCGAAGCACAGCGCATCCTCGCGGAGCAGGCGGCGCGGCGCGAGGCGCTGTTCCAGCAATCGGTGAGCGCCGAAAAGTCGCGCGGCGACGTCCTGTCGAAGCACTTCGACGAGGCGCTCAAACAGGCGTCGGGAGAGCCAATCAGCAAGCCGACGAGGGACTTTGATCTGGACTAAGGGGTCTGACCCCTTCAGAACGACTGCTGAATCCTTCTGGATTCTGAATTCTGAATTCTGAATTCCTGAGGAAGCTCGGTCCACCAATCGCGCCCGTCGTACAAGACAGGCTTCGTGTCCGGAAACCGTTTACGGAATGCCCGATAGCGCGCCCTGAACCGATCGATCCGCCGGTCTGAGGAGTGGATGCGGCGGTGCGGCCAGTCGAGCAGCATCCGCTCCACCTTCCAGACGTTCCGCTCCGACAGACGCCAGTCGTAATCTCCCAGCACGCGCAGATCGACGACGGCGTAGCCGACGACGCGGCCGGTAAGGTCAACGTACGGATCGACGTAGCTCAACGCGAGCGCGCGCGCGGTCGTGAAGACCGGCCGGCGTCCGTGCAGACCGGGATCGCGCGAACGCGCCACCGAGCCCCAGCGCCCGCGGTGGCGGTACGCGAAGATGACGTGATCCAGCTTGTCGATCGACTCGAAGCTGAGCACGGTGGGCGGATACCCGTGCTGCTCCAGGATGACCGCCGCCGCCAGCGCTGCCTCGAGACAGTGCGCCGAGTGGCGACGGATGACGCCGCGGAAGCTGCGCAGCGTCGCCGGGTCCGGCGGCGGCTCGGTGTTGTAGGGCAGGCGGTTCAGCCAGCGCTGCACGGCGAGCGGCGACCGCAGCCGATCGATCACGCGGCGCTCCGCCGGCGTGAAGGCCGATCGCGGCGGGCGATCAGTCGGCAACGCTCTTGAGCGCCTCGAGGAGCTGCGCGGGCGTCCAGTCGTTCCCCGTGAAGACGCGAACCAGCCGGCCGTCCGGCGCGACGACCGCCGTCCGCAGGTTGTGCGTGATGTCGACCGGATTCTGCTGATCGCGGACGACGCTGACGCCGAACCGCGCCGCGAAGCGGTCGACCTCGTCGCGAGCCCCTGTGAGGAAGCTCCACGTCTCCGTCTTCGCGCCGAGCTTCGAGGCGTGGGCGCGCAGCACGGCCGGCGTGTCGTAGGCGGGATCGAAGCTCACCGAGAGCAGTTTCACGCGGCCGCGGAGCGCGGCGTCGCTGCGGACCTCTTTCTGCACGGCCGCGAAGTGGCGGTCCATCATCGGGCAGAACGTGGGGATCGGACAGCGCGTGTAGATGAAGGTGATTGCGAGCGTCCGGCCACGCCAGTCGGCGATCCGGCGCGCCCGCCCGGTTTCGTCCACGAACGTCGGATCCGGGACCGGCTCGCCCTCCTTCAGCAGCTCGAAACCGGACGCGGCGGCCGTGGCGACGGCCGGCGTCACATCCGAGAATCCAATCTTGCGCACGTCGCGCAGGACGGCGTCGCGGTCGGTCGTCGCGAGCGTCGCCTCGATCAGATCGCCTGCCACGCGCTCCGACACGACGCGACGATCGGCGACCTTGAAGGTCATCGTCATGCCCGGCATCAGGCCAGGGATGTCGTCGTGCTTGACTGCGATCTCACCGCGCTCGGCGTTGACCGCGAGGATCTGGCCGCGCAGGCGGTACGTGCGCTCGGAAGACCGGCAGGCGGCGGGCCATGCGCAGACGAGGAGTCCGATCACGAGAACCGGCGCCGTTATTCGTCGACGATCCATCCATCGCGCAGCTGAATGACCCGACTGCCGTACGACGCGTTGGTCTCCGAGTGCGTCACCTGGATGATCGTCGTCCCGCTGTCGTTGAGCTTCTTGAAGAGCTCCATGATCTCTCGCCCCTGGCTCGAGTGGAGGTTGCCAGTCGGCTCGTCGGCGAGGATCAGCTTCGGGCTGGAGATGACCGCGCGGGCGACGGCGACGAGCTGCTGCTGGCCGCCGGAGAGCTGGTTCGGGTAGAGGTCCTTCTTCCCGACGATCGCGAAACGGTCGAGCACGTCGCAGACGAGGCTCTCGCGCTCCGATTTCTTAATGTCGCGGTACGACAGCGGGATCTCGAGGTTCTCGTACACCGTCAGATGATCGAGCAGGTGATAGCTCTGAAACACGAACCCGACGTACTGTTTGTGGAGCTTCTGCCGGTCCTTCGCGGCCAGCCGGTGCACGGGCTGATCGAGAAAGTAGTACTCGCCGGTCCAGGCGCTGTCGTGCATCCCGACGATGTGGAGCAACGTCGACTTGCCGGCCCCCGACGGGCCCATGACGGAGACGAACTCTCCTTCCTTGATCTCGAGGCTTATTCGTCGCAGCACGAACGTGCGGCTCGCGCCGTGGGCGTAAGACTTTTCGATGTTGCGGAGCGAGATCAGCGCGTCGGGCGCGGGGACTTCCGAGGGCTGCGCCGCCGCGGGCTGGGTCGACGATCTGAATAAGGCCATGTTATCCCTTTGACGGCTGAACCTGGCGAATGGTTCGCAGCCCTCTATTCGTACCGCAACGCCTCCACCGGGTCAATGCGGGTCGCTCGGCGGGCCGGCGCCGCACAAGCGATCGCGGCCGCGGCGACGAGCAGGGCGACCGTGACCCCGAGCGTCAGCGGGTCGACCGCGTGGACGCCGAAGAGCAGCGTCCGCATCGCGCGGCCTGCGACTGCCGCCCCAGCGACGCCGATGATCGCGCCGAGGCCGACCATCCGCAGGCCGTCGCCGACGACGAGCCGCAGCACGTCCGCGCGCGTGGCGCCGAGCGCTATGCGCACGCCGATCTCGCTCGTGCGC
>JBOGJB010000502.1:0-2591 GCA_050745085.1 Vicinamibacterales bacterium | reverse complement strand
GGTCTGCTCGTCGCGCGCTCGGCCGCCCGCGCGCGCGAGTTCGCGGTGCGGATCGCGCTCGGCGCGAGCCGCGCGCGCCTCGCGCGGCAGCTCGTCGTCGAGAGTCTGCTCCTCGCCGCGCTGGGCGGGATCGGCGGCATCGGCGTCGCTGCCCTCCTGATCTCGGCGGTTCGCCGCGTCGAGTCGTTCTCGGTCCCGCGCCTCGACGAGGTCGCGCTCGACGGCCGCATGCTCGTGGCCATGCTCGCCGTGACGAGCGTCGCCGGACTGCTCTTCGGGCTCGTCCCGGCCCTGCACGTCGGCCGGTCGGCGCCCGAGGGGACACTGACCGCGCGCGGCTTGTCAGCGGGACGCGATCGGCGGCGCGTCCAATCGGCGTTGACCGTGTGGCAGGTCGGGTTCGCGCTCGTGCTGCTCGTCGGCGCCGGGCTGATGGTCCGGACGCTCGTCCGGCTGCACCGCATCGATCCGGGCTTCGATCCGCGCGGCATCCTCGCCGTGGACCTGAGCCTCTCGGATGCGCGCTACCCGAAGAGCGAGGACGCGGCGCGCTTCTACCGGCAGATCGTCGAGGCCGCGTCGGCGCTCCCCGGCGTGCGGCACGCCGCGCTCGTCAGCGATCCGCCGCTCTTCGGCGGCGTCGGCTACTACAGCAACGGCTTCAGCATCGTCGGAGGGTTGCCGAAGGCGCGGGGAGAGGAGGACTTTGCGTACCTCCGCTGGGTCACACCCGAGTACTTCAGCGCGATCGGCGTGCCGCTCGTGCGCGGCCGGCTCTTTACTGACGGCGATGCGATCGGGCAGCCGCCGGTCGCAGTGATCAACGCCGCGATGGCGGCGCGCTACTTCCCCACCGGGGATCCGATCGGACGCGAGCTGGTCATCCATTCGGGGGCCCGCGAGCCGAGGCGGATTGTCGGCGTGGTCAGCGACCTGCGGCAGACCTCTCTCGACGGGCCGCCGGAGCCGCAGATGTATACGCCGTTCTACCAGGGGCCCGCGGGATGGGGGACGCTCGTCGTCAAGGTCCGGGCCGGCGGCGATCCGCGCGCGCTCGCATCGTCGCTCCAGACGGCGGTCCGCCGCGTCGACCCGCAACAGCCGCTCTCGAACCTGCGGACGCTGGAGGATGCGGTCGCGCGCTCGATTGCGCCGCAGACGCTGACGATGCGCGTGCTCGCGGCGTTCGCGATCGCCGCGCTGGTGCTGGCGGTGATCGGAATCTACGGTGTGGTCGCGTTTCAAGTGACCGAGCGGACGCGCGAGATCGCGGTCCGCATGGCGCTCGGCGCGCGCGGGCCCGATGTTCTCTGGATGATCGCGCGTCAGGGACTGGCGCCGGTGTTGATCGGGCTTGCGATCGGACTCGCGGGGGCCGCGGCGCTGACGCAGTTCCTGCGCGGGCTGCTGTTCGACGTCGGCGCGGTGGACCCGCTGACCTTCGCCGCGACCGCCGCGCTGCTCCTGACGGCCGCGACCCTTGCCTGCCTCGTCCCCGCCCGCCGCGCGACGCGCACCGAGCCCAGCATCGCGCTGCAGGGAGAATAGGCGGCCTCAGGCACCAGGCACCTTGGCATCAGAGGATCGCTTCTTCATTCCGGTCACCGCTCCGACGATCATGCGGTTGACCGCCGCGAGCGAGAGCCCGCCTTCGTCCTTCGCCGGAATCGTCGCGAAGCCGATCGCCGACGCTTTCGAATAGCGGCTGAAGATCATCTCGAAGACGGCGGCAAGCTGCTCGCTCGACGGTCCGTCCGGCACCTTGTTGCCGTGGCCCATGACCTCGCGCGGATCGAGCACGTCCATGTCGATGTGGACGTAGATCTTGTCGGTGAGCAGGCTGAGGCGATCGAACTGCCGCGCGATCGCGGGTGAGTTCTTCCGCAAGTCGTCGACGGTGAGGTGCTCGATGAACGAATCGTCGAGCATCCGCTGCTCGAGCGGATCGGTCAATCGGACGCCGCCCATCACAACGTGCCGCTCCGACAGCGGCGGCTCGAGGCCCGCGTCGAGCCGCATCCGCGTGAGGCACCGGCCGGTCGCGACCGCCACCGGCATGCCGCCGAGCGAACCGCTCCGCGTCGTCTCGGGCGTGTTGAAGTCGGCGTGCGCGTCGAGCCAGAACAGGCCTATCCGGAGCGGATCGCGCGTCGGCCCCGAGTGCTGGAGCCCTGCCACCATCCCCGGCATCGACGGGCAGGTGCCAAGCAGTCCGACCGGGAAGTAGCCCTCGCGCTGGTTCTGTGCGACCGCGCGCCCGAGGTGCCCGAGCGCGAAGCCCAGCCGCTTCCACCCGCCGTACTCCGGCTCCTCCTCGCTCGTCAGCCCGACCTCGACGACGCGGATCGTCGCCCCCAACTTTTCGAGCATCGGCTGAATCCCGCCGTTCGCCATCGTCGTCGGGCCGACCGACGTGCCGTTGGGCACGAAGGGCTGCTTCAGGAGCGCAACCCTGAGTCGGCCGTCAGCGCCTTTGTCCTGCGGAGCGCCTGACGATGCGCCGAGTGCGGCCGCAGCGAAGAGACAAACGAACGTCGTGCGTCTCACAGGAACGCCTCCACACGCGGGCATTCTACCTGTGACTTCACGTG
>JBOGJB010000501.1:0-2577 GCA_050745085.1 Vicinamibacterales bacterium | reverse complement strand
CCGGCGGTTCGAGGCCGACGACGTCATCGGGACGCTCGCGATGAAGGCCGCCGCGGCCGGCTTCGAGGTCGCGATCGTCACGGGGGACAAGGACTTCTTCCAGCTCGTCCGCGACGGCATCAAAGTGTTCAATCCGCGCGACGAGGGAACCTGGTTCGACGCCGTCGCCGTCAAGGAGAAGTTCGGCGTTGCGCCGGAGCAGGTCGTGGACGTCCTGGCGCTAATGGGAGACACGAT
Source organism: Vicinamibacterales bacterium (assembly GCA_050745085.1). Lineage (GTDB taxonomy): Bacteria > Acidobacteriota > Vicinamibacteria > Vicinamibacterales > 2-12-FULL-66-21 > DATAEE01. The sequence goes on along the minus strand of JBOGJB010000501.1, from coordinate 2,340 downwards.
CGACAACATTAAAGGCGTCCCGGGCATCGGCGAGAAGGGAGCGCGCGACCTCATCGCGCAGTACGGCTCGCTCGACGCGCTGCTCGCGCACGCCGCCGACGTCCCTCAGAAGCGGTACCGCGAGCCGCTCCTGGCCCATCAGGAATCGGCGCGGCAGAGCAAAGAGCTGGCGCGCATCAGGACGGACGTGCCGGTCACGTTCAGCCCGGACGCGGTGCGGTATCGCGGCGCGTCGCAGCAGCGCTCGTTCGAGCTCTTCTCGCGCCTCGTCTTCCGATCGCTCGTCGCGGAATACGCGCCGAGCGCGGGGACGAGCGAGCGTGACTATCGCCTCGTCACCACCGAGGAGCTGCCGGGGCTCGCGACCGAGGTGAAACAGGCGGGACGCGTCGCGCTGCGCGTGATCCCGGGCGAGCCGGCGGCGATGCGCGCGCCGATCGTCGGGATCGCCCTGTCGACGGCAGAGCGACAGGCGCGCTACGTGCCCGTCGGCCACCACGCGCTCGGCCCGTCGGGCAACGTCCCGCTCGAGCGGATCGCGGCTGCGCTGGGACCGGTCCTCGCAGACCCGGCCGTCAAGAAGATCGGTCACGACCTCAAGTTCGACGCGATCGTGCTCGAGCGTCACGGCCTCGCGCTGAGGGGGCTCGAGACCGACACGCTGATCCTGAGCTACCTGCTGGACGCAACCCGCTCGGCGCACCGGCTCGAGGACCTCTCGCTCGAACATGCGGGCTATAAGGCGCTCAGCGAGGAAGAGGTCTGCGGCCGCGGCGCGAAGGCGCTGCCGTTCGCGGAGCTGCCGGCGGATGGGCTGCTCGACTACGCGAGCGAGCGGGCCGATCTGCCGCTCCGGCTGGCGGGGCCGCTGCAGGCGCTCCTTGCGCGCGAGTCCCTCGAAGATCTCTATCGATCGCTCGAGCTTCCGCTCGTGCCGGTCCTCGTCGCCGTCGAGCGAGCCGGCGTCCGCATCGACGCGCCGGCGCTCGCCGCGCAGTCGCAGCGGATCGACCAGGAGCTCGCCTCGCGCAGCCGGCAGATCTTCGAGATGGCGGGCGAGGCGTTCAACATCAACTCGCCGCCGCAGCTCTCGCAGATACTCTTCGACAAGCTGAACCTGCCGGTCCTCAAGCGGAACATGAAGACGCGAACGCCGTCGACCGCGGTCGAGGTGCTGGAGGAGCTGGCGCTTGTGCACGAGCTGCCGCGGCTCATCCTCGAGTGGCGCGCACTGCAGAAGCTGAAGGGGACCTACATCGACGCGCTGCCGCAGCTCGTCAACCCGGCGACCGGGCGCGTGCACACCTGCTTCAACCAGGCGGTCGCCGCGACGGGACGTCTGAGCAGCAGCGACCCGAACCTGCAGAACATCCCCATCCGGACCGAGCTGGGCCGCGAGATCCGGCGCGCCTTCGTCTCCGAGCCCGGGCACGTCCTGATCTCGGCCGACTACTCGCAGATCGAGCTGCGCGTCCTGGCGCACCTCTCAGGCGACGAGGCGCTCATCGATGCCTTCGCGCGCGGCGAGGACATCCACGACCGCACGGCGCTCAAGGTCTTCGGCCCCGCGAGCGGCCTCGGCAAGCACGAACGGCGCAGCCGCGCGAAGATGATCAACTACGCGGTCCTTTACGGTAAGACCGCCTTCACCCTCGCGAAAGACATCAGCGTCCCGCAGCAGGCGGCGCAGGAGTTCATCGACGCGTACTTCGCCGGCTTCCCAGGCGTCCGGCGGTTCATCGACGACACGCTCGCCAAGGCGCGCGAGACCGGCATCGTGACGACCATGATGGGACGCCGGCGGCTCGTGCCGGATCTGAACAGCCGCAACGGGCAAATCCGCGCGGCGGCTGAGCGCGTCGCGGTGAACCTGCCGATCCAGGGGTCGGCGGCCGACATCCTCAAGCGCGCGATGATCGACGTTCACGCCGCGCTCCCCTCGGCCGACGCGCGCATGATCCTGACCGTGCACGACGAGTTGCTGTTCGAGGCCAGGAAGGAGGCGGCCGATGACGTCGCGGCGCTCGTCCGCGAGCGGATGGAGCAGGCGGTGCCGCTCACGGTGCCGTTGACGGTAGACCTGGGTATTGGAGAGAACTGGAAGGAAGCGAAGGGTTAACTGTCTTCTTCGTTGTCTTGCGCTGGGGCCCCACCCCCAGCGCCTACCACGCCTCGCTTGCGCTCGGCGCGCTGCCTTCAACATCCGGGGTCAACGGCCACCTCGTTTTCAGCTCGCTCCACTCCTCCAACATTTCGGCTTCGAGCTGTGACGCGTCTCTGAGCGCGTCGGCGCGGCGCTTCGCGCGCGCCGGGATGATCGATTCGCGGACGAGGCGGTCC
>JBOGJB010000500.1:0-9304 GCA_050745085.1 Vicinamibacterales bacterium | reverse complement strand
AGGTACCAGGTACTAGGGGCAGGCACTAGGCACGAGGCAATAGGCACTCTGGAGAGGCTCGAGCCCATCCGCAGAGTGCCTAATGTCTAATGCCTGACGCCTAGTGCCTAATGCCTGACACCTAGTGCTTGATGCCTAGCGCCTGTGGCAGTTCGCGCAGCGACGTCACCACGGGCACATCGGCGGCGGGCGGCTCGATCGGCCCCGAGCGGCTGACGAGCACCGCCCGCATGCCGGCGCGCCGCGCCCCTTCGATGTCATGCAGCGGGCTGTCGCCGACCATCACGGCCTCTGCCGGATCGTCCACTCCCAGCAGCTTCAGTCCAGCTTCGAATATGCTCCGGTGCGGCTTCATGTAGCCGTGCTCTGAGGATGACACCGCCGCGGCGATCAATCCCTCGAGCTCGAAGTGACTCTGGAAGGACGCGAGGCAGCGGTGCGTGTTCGAAATCAGGCCGATCAGAATGCCGGCCGCGTGCAGCGTGTGCAACGCCTCCGGAACGTCGTCGTATAACGAGAAGTGCTGGCACGCGGCCCACTCGTCGTAGATGACGCGCGAGCAGGCGTCGACACCCGAGCCCGCACCGCCCATCCCGCGGATGACCGCGTTGGTGAAATCGATGAACACCTGCGGGTCGTAGATGAACTCCCGCGCGTCGTTCGCCAGAAGCCTCGTCGCGCGGGCCACCGCCGACGCGAACTGCGCGGCGTCCACCTCGACGCCGTGGCGCGAGCACAGCGCGCGATAACCCTCGGCCTGGAACATCGGCCCCGGGTAGATGAGGGTGAAGTCGACGTCGAAGAAGACCGCCTTCGGCTTCACGGCTGGTAGGGGCCCGCGACGGCTACCGCGGCGCGATCCGGCGAGAGCTGGGCGGCGGCCGCCCGTGTGGCGTCGAGGGTCACGGCCGAGATCAGCCTGGGCAACCGGCGATCGTGGTCCAGACCGAGCCCGAACCGCTCCGACGTCTGGAGGAACGACGCGATGCCGGCGTTGGTTTCGAGCATCCGCGGCAGCGATCCGATCAGGTACCGCGTCGTGTCCTCCAGCTCCTGCTCCGTCGGCCCGTCCGCCGCGAACCTAGCGATTTCCTGATCGATCGCGGCGATCGTCCGCGCGACGTTGGCGCCGTCCACGCCGGCGCGAACCATCAGCGGGCCAGGGATCACGTGCGGATCGAAGGCGCTGTACGCGTAGTAGGCCATCCCCTGGCGCTCGCGAATGTTGTCGCCGAGCCGCCCGCCCAATCCGTACTGGCCGAGGATCGTGTTCATGACCCACCATGCGTAGTACGACGGATCGGTCCGCGGGATCGTGACGAAGCCGTATGCGATGTCCGCCTGCGACTTCGCCATCATCGGGATGACGGACAGTCGGCGCGTCGCAGGGCCCGCGGAGTAGGCCTGTGAGACGGGATCTTCGGCAAATGCGGGCGTCTCGGGCCCGCCGAACGATCCAAACGCGCGCGCGGCGCGGTCGATGGCCGCGTCTGCGGCGACCGCGCCGACAACGGCGACAACGAGCGACCCGGGGAGAAAGCGGGTGCGGTGAAACTCGACGAGCGCGCGCCGATCGATCCGCTCGATCGACGCGATCGTGCCCTTCGGCGGACGGCCGTACGGATGCCCGTCGCGGTACAGCAGGGCGAACAACGTCTCGACCGCGCGCACCGCGGGGTTGTCCTGATCCTGGCGGAGCTGCGTCACGATCTCCGCGCGCCGCAGCTCGATCTGATCCTCGGGAAACACGGGACGGCACACCACGTCGGAGACGAGGTCGAGCACGGGCTCGAAATCTTCGGCCAGGCTCGTGCAGGTGATGCCGATCGTGTGCCGCGTGGCCGTGAGGTTTAGGGTCACGCCTCGGCCGTCGAGCGCCTCCGCGATGTCCTCCGCGCTCAGGCGCTCTGTGCCGCGATCGATCACCCGCGAGGTGAAGTACGCGAGGCCTGGAGCGTCCGCCGGCTCGGCGACGCTGCCGGTGTGCAGCGTCGCGTTGATCGTCACGGCGGGCGTGGCGGGCGATTCCTGCGCGAGCGCGACGGCGCCGTTCGGCAGGACCTGCCGCGCGGGAGACAAGCCGCGGGCGACGGTCGTGGTCATGACTTGATGGGTTGGAACCATCCGACGGTGCGCGCGGCGGGAGCCAGCCGGCGCCGCGCGACGTCGGCCACCTGGTCCGCGGTCACGCCCGCGATGCCGGCGCCGATAGAGCCGAGCACGTCGAGCGACGCGACCGTTTGAAAGTACCCGAGCTGGTGCGCCATGTTGGTGACGCTGTCGTTTTCGAAGACGGTGCGCGCGCGAAGCTGGCGCTTCGCCCGCTCGACTTCTGCGCCGGTCACGCTGTCCCGGCGGACGCGGTCGATCTCGACCACGAGCGCCGCCTCGACGTCCGCCAGCGGCACGCCGTCGTTCGCCGTCGCGGAGATCCCGTACAAGAACGGATGCTCGGTCGGCAGCAGCGCCCCGGAGACCGACGAGGCGAGACCGCTGTCCACCAGCGCGCCGTAGAGCCGTGCCTTCCGCTGCGGAGCCGCGCCGCGGAAGCTGCACCAGATATTCAGGCCCTTCGCGCCGGTCAGTACCGCATCCAGGACGAGCATGGGCAGAAAGTCCGCCTCGGTGACCGCCGGCGCGTGCCAGGCTGTTTTCAGGTACGCGGTGGTTGCTTCCTTCTCAATCCTCACTCGACGCTCGCCGAGCTGCGGTGGCTCGGTCGTACGCACACGCCTCGGCTCCGGTCCGGGCTCCAGACCGCCGAAGCGGCGCTCGACGAGCCGCAGCGCCGCGTCCGCGTCCACGTCCCCGGCGACGACGAGCGTCGCATTGTTGGGCGGATAGTAGCGGCGGTAGTGTCCGTAGAGGTCGTCCCGCGTCATCGTTTCGAGATCGCCGCGCCACCCGATCGTGGGGTGCCGGTAGGGATGCGCGCGGAACGCGGCCGCGGTCACCTCGATCTCGAGGAGCTGATCGGGGTCGTTCTCCGCCCCCTGCATTTCCGAGATGATCACGGTCCGCTCCGCCTCGACTTCTTCCGGATCGTAGGTGCAGCTCGCCATGCGTTCGGCTTCCAGAAAGAGCATCTCGTCGAGCGCGTCGCTCGAAACGGTCTCGAAGTACGTCGTCTGGTCGATCCAGGTGTACCCGTTCCAGGAGCCCCCGAACCGCTCGACGATCCCCTTCATCCGTTCGCGGGGGATGTTCGTCGTGCCCTTGAAATTCATGTGCTCGACCCAGTGCGACGCGCCCGTCAGTCCAGGTGGCTCATCCTTCGAGCCGACGCGGTACCAGCACCAGATCGACGCCAGGGGGGCCGTGCGAATCTCCTGCACGACGACGCGCAGGCCGTTGTCGAGGGTGGCGTGGCGAACGGACGGAGAACGGAGGACGACGTCGCCGGGCGACATACTGTTCATTATACAGGCCGGATTCAGAGCCTTTTCTTGATGTAACTACATGTATTCATAGGGTTTATGGCTATACCGCGGCTGAACAGGCAGTGGCCCCGCGTTTGCAGTCGCTCATAACGGACCTGAAGGGCATCAGATGAGGTTTGAGGAGGCAACGGAAATGATGAAGCGTTTTCTTCTGGTTATCGCAGCGATCGTCCTGCTCGCATCGGCCGCCAGCGCGCAAGAGGCTGCAACGATCGTGCTTCGCTCTGGCGAGCGCGTGAGCGGACAGCTGATCGATCACGGCGGCGTCGGGTTTACGATCAGCGTCAGCGGCGCGAACCGCAGGATCCCGACGGGCGAGGTCGCCGTCGTCGAGTTCGCCGGCTCGGGGAATCCGACGCTGTCGAACGACATGGTCGCGCGGCTGAACAACGGCCAGCACGTCATCTGGCTGAAAAACGGCCAGGCAATCGCGGGGAACTTCTACGACATCGCCGGCACGACACCGCTCCGGATTACGATAGACACCGACAGCGGGCGGCGTGACTTCACGTCATCCGAGGTCGGCCGGATCTATCTTGCTCCTGTCGCGGGCTCCAGCACCGGGACGACCGGCGCGCAGCCGGGCGCGCCGGGCAGCACCGCCGTCGTCGCCAATCAGGCGTGGACGCCGACCGGCCTGATCGTCCGCCGCGGGGAAGTGCTGACGTTCCAAACGACCGGAGAAGTTCAGCTGAGTGGCGACGCGAACGACAAGGCGCACTCGGCCGGCGCGTACAGCCAGCGCCGTCCGGGCGCAGGCGCGCCGCTGCCGCAGGAGCTCGCCGGCGCGCTGGTCGCGCGAATCGGCAACGGCCAGCCGTTCGCGATCGGCAACAACACCACGGTGACGATGCCGGAAAACGGTCAGCTGTTCCTCGGCGTCAACGACGATGCAGTGGGGGACAACGCCGGCCAGTTCAACGTGTCGATCCAGCGGCGGTCGCGCCGCCGGTAGCACTCTGCTGGGACGACCCTGAGGGGTCGTCCTACGGGGCGTGCCACATCCGGACGGGCGGGCTCTCTGGCCCGCCCTTTCTTTTTGTACAATAGCGGTTTGTAACTTCGCGGGGCCGGAGAGGCCCGCGCTCCATGCCGGACTGGAAGGACACGATTAATCTGCCCCGGACCGAATTCCCCATGAAGGCGAACCTGCCGGCGACCGAGCCGGTGGCGATCAAGCGCTGGGAGGAGACGGACCTGTACGGGCAGATCCGGCGCACGCGCGCCGGCCGGCCGCTGTTCGTCCTGCACGACGGCCCGCCCTACGCCAACGGCAACATCCACATGGGCACGGCGCTCAACAAGATCCTCAAAGACTTCGTCGTCAAGTCCCGATCGATGGCCGGCTACGACGCGCCGTACGTCGTGGGCTACGATTGTCACGGCCTGCCGATCGAGCTGCAGGTGGATCGCGAGCTGGGTCCCAGGAAGCGCGAGATGTCGGTGGCCGAGTTCTGCCGGGCGTGCCGCGCGTACGCCGAGCGCTACATCGGCAGGATGACCGAGCAGTTCCGCCGCCTCGGCATCCTGGGCACGTGGGACGATCCGTACTTGACCATGAACTTCAAGTACCAGGCGGCGATCGCCCGCGCGTTCGGCCGATTCGTGGACCAGGGCCTCGTCTACAAGGGACTCAAGCCCGTTCACTGGTGCATCCACTGCCGGACCGCGCTGGCCGAAGCCGAAGTCGAGTACGAAGACCATTCGTCGCCGTCGATCTACGTCGAGTTTCCGCTGGACCCCTCCAGTGCCGGCGCCTTTCGGAGTTTCGCCCCCGAAGTCGGTGACCGTCCCGTGTCGGTGCTGATCTGGACGACAACACCGTGGACGATTCCGTCGAATCTGGCGATCGCGTTCCACCCGGACTTCGACTACGCCGCGTACGATTCGAACGGGACCGCCGTCATCGTGGCGGAGGCGCTCGCCGAAGCGGTCGCGCAGAAGATCGAAAGGCCGCTCGGCCGGCGGCTCGCGCAGTTCAAGGGACGCGCGCTCGAAAAGCTGCGCTTCCGTCATCCGCTCTACGCGCGCCAGTCGCTGGGCGTGCTCGGCGAGTACGTGACGCTCGAGCAAGGGACCGGCGTGGTGCACACCGCGCCGGGGCACGGCGCAGACGACTTTCACACGGGCGTGAAGTACGGCCTGGAGGTGCTGGCGCCGGTGGGGCCGGGCGGGCATTTCCTCGACACCGTAGAGCTCTTCGGTGGTCAGCGGGTGTTCGACGCCAACCCGAAGATCGAGGCGGCGCTCGAGGCGCGCGGCCGGCTCTGGCATCGGGAGACGTTCTCACATCAGTATCCGCACTGCTGGCGGTGTCACAACCCCGTCATTTTTCTGGCCACATCGCAATGGTTCATCAGGCTGGGCGAAGCCGACAGCACCGAGCGGACGCTTCGACGCAGAGCGCTGGACGCCGTCGAGCGTGATGTACGGTGGATCCCATCGTGGGGTCAGGATCGCATCGGCGGTATGCTCGCCAGCCGGCCCGACTGGTGCGTGTCGCGCCAGCGCGCGTGGGGCGTGCCGATTCCGGCCATCGACTGCACGGCGTGCGGCCAGGCGATCCTGACGCCGGCGGTCGTTGAAAAGGCTGCAGGGGTTTTCGAGCAGTTCGGCGCCGACGCCTGGTACGAGCGGCCGATCGAAGAGTTCATTCCGGCCGGACTCAGCTGCCCGTCGTGTGGAAAGACCGAGTTCGAGCGCGAGATGAACATCCTCGACGTGTGGTTCGACTCCGGATCCAGCCACGAGGCGGTGCTGTCGGTTCGGCCCGAGCTGACCTGGCCGGCGGACATCTACCTCGAGGGCAGCGACCAGCATCGGGGCTGGTTCCAGAGCTCGCTGCTCGTCGGCCTCGTCACGCGGGGCCGCCCGCCGTTCCGCGAGGTGGTGACGCACGGCTTCATCATCGCTGAGGACGGCCGCAAGATGTCGAAGTCGCTCGGCAACTCGATCGAGCCGGAAGACGTCATCCAGCAGAGCGGCGCCGACATCCTGCGTCTCTGGGTATCGATGAGCGACTACACACAGGAAATCCGCCTGAGCCAGGAGATCCTGGCGCGCGCGGTCGAGGCGTACCGCAAAATCAGGAACACGTTCCGCTACCTGATCTCGAACCTGTACGACTTCGATCCGGCCGACGACAGCGTCGCGGCGGCGGAGCTCCAGGAGGTGGATCGCTACGCGCTCGCGCGGTACGCCGATGCCGCGCGTCGGATGCTCGACGCGTACGACCGCTACGAGTACCCCACGATCTTCCACACGCTGAACACGCTGCTGACCGTGGACCTGAGCGCGTTCTACCTCGATGTGTCCAAGGACCGGCTCTACACGCTCGGCGCGAAGTCCCGCGCCCGCCGGTCGGGTCAGACCGCCATCTACCAGATCGCCGACGGTCTGACGCGCCTGGTCGCACCGATCCTGCCGGTGACGGCGGACGAGGTGTGGCGTCACCTGCCGGGCCGGCGGGACGACTCGGTTCACCTTGCGCTCTTCCCGGATCCGAGCGATCTCGACCGGCTGGCGGACGCGGCGGTCGTCGAGCGCTGGTCGCGGCTCATCGAGGTCCGCGACCGGGTGAACGCATCGCTCGAAGAGGCGCGCCAGCTGAAAACGATCGGCAACTCGCTCAGCGCGCGCGTCGAGCTGGCGGCTGCGGGCGAGGAGGCGGCGCTGCTCGACCGGTACCGCGCGGACCTGCCGATGCTATTCATCGCGTCGCAGGTCGATCTGCGGCTCGGGCCAGCTGGCGACGGAGCGCCGGCCGCGGTCACCGTCGCCCGTGCCGACGGGGCGAAGTGCTCGCGCTGCTGGCGCATCGTCCCGCGCGTGAACGAGGAAGGGCTGTGTGGCCGCTGCGTCGAGGCGCTCGCGGAGACGGTGGTCTGAGTGCTCGCGGCGCACAGGCTCGAGCTGACGCTCGGTGCGGGAATCGTGGCGGCGGATCAGCTGACGAAAGCGCTGGTCCGCCGCGAGCTGCCGCTGTACGAGAGCGTGACCATCGTGCCCGGCTTCATCGATCTCACGCACATCCGCAACACCGGCGCGGCATTCGGCCTGTTCAACGCGGCCGATTTTCCGCTGAAGCCGGCGGTGATGCTGGGGATGGCGATCCTCGCGCTCGCCGCGATTGCCGTCTACGCGGCGCAGCTCCGGCCGGACGAACGGCTGGCGCGCGCCGGCCTCGCGCTCGTGCTGGGCGGGGCTGTCGGCAATCTGATCGACCGCGCGGCGACCGGCTACGTCCTCGATTTCGTGGACGTGTACTACGGTGACGCGCATTTCTGGGCGTTCAACGTCGCGGACTCCGCCATCACCGTCGGGGCGGCGCTCGTGATTCTGGACATCCTGTTCGCGGGGCGACGACATGTACCCGGTGCTGTTTGAGATCGGGCGATTCCCGATCTACGCCTACGGCCTGCTGCTCGCGGCCGCGTATCTCCTCGGCTTGCAGCTCGCGGTCCGCCGCGCGCGCGCACGTGGCCTCGACGGCGGCCGGGTCATGGACCTCGGCATCTGGGTCATCGTCTCCGCGCTGGTCGGCGCGAAGCTGCTCCTGCTCGCCGTCGACGTCGACCATTTCCGCGCGAATCCGGCCGAGCTGCTGTCGCTTGTGCGATCGGGCGGGGTGTTCTACGGAGGGCTGGCCCTCGCCGTGCCGGTCGCGCTCATCTACGCGCGGCGCGCGGGGCTGCCGATCTGGACGACGAGCGACGCCTTCGCGCCCGGCATCGCGCTCGGCCACGTCGTCGGACGATTCGGGTGCCTCCTGGCGGGGTGCTGCTACGGACGCCCGGCGCAGGTGCCGTGGGCGATCACGTTCACGAACCCCGCGGCCGCCGACAACGCCGGCACGCCGCTCGGAGTCGCCCTGCACCCGACGCAGCTCTACGAGGCCGGGGCGGAGCTGCTGATTCTCGTCCTGCTTCTCGCCACCGAGCGCCGCGGCCGGCCCTTCCCCGGCCGCACGTTCTGGGGATACATGCTGCTGTACGCGGTCTCGCGGTTCGTGATCGAGTTCTACCGGGGCGACCCGCGCGGCATGGTTGGCACGCTGTCGACCTCGCAGTTCATTTCGGTCCTGCTGGTGCCGCTGAGCGTCGCGATGCTGGTCTGGCTCGGACGGCGCGCCCCCGCGCCCGGGACGAAGACGGCGCGGCGCAAGCTGGCCGCATGACCGCCGCGGACGCGGAGCGGCTTCAGGTCGAGGTCAGCGACGAGCACGACGGCGCTCGCCTGGATCAGTTCCTCGCCGCCGTCCTGCCGCATCAGTCCCGATCGCAGATCCAGCGGCTGATCCGCGAGGGGCTCGTCCACACGGCGTTCAGACACACCAGACCAAGCACGCCGGTCCACACCGGCGATCGGATCGCGGTCGAGATCCCCGCTCCCACGCCCGCGGCCCCGCAGCCTCAAGGGCTGCCGCTGCCGATCCTCCACGACGATCCGGACCTCGTCGTCGTCAACAAGCCGGCGGGGATGGTCGTGCATCCGGCGGCCGGGCACCCCGAAGGCACGCTTGTCAACGCGCTTCTCCACCATATCAAAGACCTCAGCGGGATCGGCGGCGAGCTGCGGCCCGGGATCGTGCATCGGCTCGACCGCGGGACGTCCGGCGTCATGGTGATCGCGAAGAACGACCGGGCCCACGAGGAGCTGGCGCGACAGTTTCACGATCGCGAGGTCGAGAAGGAGTACATCGCGCTCGTCTGGGGCGTCGTGCAGGCGGGCCGACGCATCGACGCGGCGATCGGCCGCGATCCGGTCAACCGGCAGAAGATGTCGGCCCGGGCGCGACACGCGCGACATGCGGTGACGCGCATTACGCGCGCGCATCACCTGCCCGGCCTGACGCTGTGCCAGGT
>JBOGJB010000499.1:0-2717 GCA_050745085.1 Vicinamibacterales bacterium | reverse complement strand
ACCGACGATACCGCCAGCGACTCCGCGCCACGGCCTCGAGGAGCGGCGACGGCTCGAGCGCCGCCATCTCCTCCCGCGTGTAAGGAAACAGGTCGACGCCGACGGGGAAGGCGCCCGGAAGGAGATCGATGATCCGGTCCCACACGGGCCGATCGGCGCGCGTCAGAACGATGAAAAAGTCGACGTCACTGCCCGGGGCGTACGTTCCCTGTTCGTACGATCCGAACACGATGATCTCCTCTACGTCGGCGCGGCTCGACAGCAGCCGCGCTGCGTAATCGTCCACGGCGCGCCGCACGCGCCCTTCATCCGCCGATTTGACGACGACAGAAGTCAAGGATCGCCTCCGCGTTCCCGATCGCCTCGTCGGCTTCCCTCCGCGTGTAGAAATCGACCGGCGCGCCGCGCTCAAAGCCATTCGGGTAGCGCGTCGGAATGTAATGTTTGTCGAGCGCCTTGGCCCGATCCACCAGGTCGGCGGCCGGCCGCACGGACTCGGGGAGATTGGCCAGGAGAACACTGAGCACGTGTCCCCAAGCATCGAGGTGGAGCTTCTGAAACAGGCCCTTGATCGCCTTCTCGGCCGCCTGATGACAGGCAAACGCCGCCCAATCGAAGTCCCCGTCATCCCGCGCGTGATGCGCGTGCCGGAGGTCGGATTCAGCCTGCTTCAACCAGTCGCGCGAGCGCTCCGGCATGCGCCACAGTGTAGCCCGCCGCCGGCAACGTGCGAAAGCGCCGGCTCGGGAACGGAGGCCACTCCGTCGAGATCTCTATAAGTGACTCCTCGTCACCGCGTCTCGAACCCCGGATACCGCCCGAGCTCCCCAGTGACAACCCGGGCGAGCAGCCGTGCCTGGATCTCCAGCACCCGCCGGTAGCTGACCCGATAGCCAAAGATTGGATGCGTGACGAGCGCGTCCATGCGCTGTTCGTAGGCCTGAAGAAACCCCTTCCGCCCACGCGGCGTGAGCGCCACCGCACGCCCGACCCGGATGAAGTCGTCCGGCGTCACCATGCGGGTGTTGACGGCGGTCAGTACGGCCGAATCGGCCACCAAGGGCCTGAAGCCCTCCATCAGGTCGAGCGCCAGCGCGGGCCGGCCGAAGCGAGGCTGGTGATATAAGCCGATGAACGGATCGAAACCGACGATATGACAGACGACAGTCAGGTCCTTCGTCAGGAGACTGTACCCCAGCGACAGGAGCGCATTGATCGGATCCCGCGGCGGACGACGGTTTCGCCGGGTGAAGTCGAAGGCAGGGCGTTCCGTCTCGTCCTCCGCCTTCAACATCCCCGCAAAGTTGGAGAAGTACACATGTGCGGTGGTGCCTTCGATGCCGAGCAGCGCATCGAGCCCGCCGCACGCGAGGGCCTGATGTGCCAGGCGCTTGAGCGCCTCCAGCGCGCGCGCCGGGGGCTCGATGTGATTGCGTTGGAGCAGCGTCCTCTGGTTGCGGATCTTCGACGTCACGATCTCGCGCGCGACGCGCAGGCAGAACTCCGGATCGTCTGCGCGCCGGAACTGATCCCGTCGGAGAAAAACGTTCTTCAGCCCCAGCCCCTGCGTGAGCCCGTAGAACCAGCCGCCGTAAGAGAAGTACGCGATCGGTCTTTCGTGCGTGCATGCGCCTTGGACCGCCGCCGAAGTGACAGAGACATTGCCGAAGACATTGATCTGCGAGACGTCCTTGAGCCGAACGTCCTGCACCACCCGCTTCTTATCGCGCACCTCGAGCACGTCGCCGGACTTCCCGATCCCGAGTCCATGACCCGTCACATACAGCGGGCGCTCGTCGTCACGCGCCGGGACCAGCCGGCGTACGTCCTCGATTCGACGATCGAAGGCTGGCAGGAGTGCGGGCCGGCTCTCGGAGAAGAGCGTCAGTTGCTCGGCCTCCTGTTCCTCCCAGGGCGTTCGCAGGGCGACCGTCGTTTCGTCCGGGAGACAGATGCCGACGAGCGAACACCGCGGACACTTCGGGCTGTCCACGAGGGGTGGCGGAATCGCGCCGGCCATCGCAATCGCCCGCGCGCGCCGCACGGCTTCGAGGGTCTCCTGCACGAGCGTGTCGTCGACAATCACCCTGACGCGCTGTTTGGTCTCGTTGTAGTAGACGATCGCCTCGTCGCACGCATAGCCGTTGTCGCGCAGAATCAGGGCCTGCGCGGACACTTGTGCCCGGTCCGCAGCCCACGCTTCGAGCCCGTCGTCCGTCGCCCGCGGCGCGCCGCGCTTGTAATCGACCGGCGTCACCCGGGCGCCCTCGCCCTCGACGAGATCGATCTTCGCAATCAGCCCGTGCGCCTCGCTCGACAGCGTCACCGACCGCGAGTGAATGATCTCCGCTGCCAGCTCCGCCGGCGGCAGCGCATCGTCGCGCCGCTCCAGCTTCTCATGCCGGAGCGCGCCTTCGACGGTGTCGCCGCTGTGCGCGAACAGGCCCTCGACCCACTCGTAGAAGAAGAGGCGGGGGCAGTAGACGAACTCGTTCAGCATCCGCGCCGGGAGATACTCGGGCACTGGTACAGTCTGTCGAAGATGCGCGCGCGCCGGTATCGGCTTCAGCGGAAACGTCAGCGGAGTCGGGCGGGGATCGGCGTTCATGTGTTATTCCGCGTCCCGATCGACGACGATGCAGGGGCTATCGAGAGCGGTGTAGGCGCGGCCGATCGACGTGATCACCCGTTCCCCCCGACCCTCGACGGGCCCGAGA
>JBOGJB010000498.1:0-2034 GCA_050745085.1 Vicinamibacterales bacterium | reverse complement strand
GGCTACGAGTGACGTAGCGAGCTTCATGTTCATCGCGTATCCTCCTTTGGAAGACGCGTTACTTGGGCGCTACCTGAACAGGGCGGGCATCGACCTTCTCATGCCCGTTGAACGCCCCGATAACCCGCGGCGGCTGAGCGGCCCCGCGAGGTGAACGCGGCGATGCCCGACTTTCTGCGCACCTTGCAGGGTGGCGCGCAGCCGGCGGAGATGACGGGCAACCCTCGCTGCGATCTTCGGCACCGCTATTGCTGCGGCGCGGGCTGCATCCTCGGCTTACCTTTGTCGACGACGAGAGTGTTCACCACGCGAACTGGTGTATCGCCGACATTTCTGAGCTCATGAATCGCACCGCGAGGATTGTGCCACGCCTCGCCGGCGGACACCCGACGCGGCTCACGGCCGTCCACCCGGACTTCAACGGTACCCTCGAACACCGTGCCGTAACAATCGCCAGGATGCGTGTGGCGCCCGCTGGAGCCACCGGGCGCGATCGTGATGGCGAGCATGGTGGCTTCCTTGTTCTCATCGCTCTCCAGGGTGCTCGTGAGTATTGGCTTGGCGACGAACCCGGACATCTGAGCCGGAGACCCGACAGCCAACAGGATGGCGAAGACGAAGAACGATGACCCAACAGCGAGGCCGATAACCCGGAAGCGCCTCATGGGCTTCTCCTTCCCTTTTTCAAGGATCATGGTGAACGTTCTGTTCTCGGTCTCCCTCCGAGGCTGTCGACGACGGCAAAGCTGAGTGCCATGTCGCGCCGCGTCCTCGGCCGCAGCCGCTATGGCCGGCGAGTCCCGTCGCGATCGTCGCGCCCTCATCGCCCTGTGGTCCATGATCGGCAGCACGACGCTGCTCGTTCGTGGACGACCTGAACACGCTCCGACGTCATCGCGACGTTCCTCCTCTATCGCGTCGGCTACGCCTCCAGGGCACGACGAGTGCCAACCGTGAAAAGCCGCGGAATCGAGCGCTTGGCGCACGACGGCACCGCTAGTGGTGCTCTATCGGTGGCCTATCGGTGGTTCACGACGAGAGCCTTGAGGGCCCGGGCCGCCGGACGTATGATGACCGTCTCCATGGCGCGGCTGGACAAGCTGGTCGGAGAGCACCCGAGCATCGCCGCGGTGCGGAACGGCGTCTGCCGAGTGCTGGAACGGACAACCGCCGGCGGCACGCTGCCGCCCATCCTCATCCTGGGCGAGACGGGCACGGGCAAGGGCCTCCTGGCGAGCTCCATCCACCACGCGGGCTCCCGCGCCGCGGGCCCCCTCGTCGCCATCAACTGCGCCGCGATCCCGGAGACGTTGCTCGAGGCCGAGCTGTTCGGCTACGAGCGGGGCGCCTTCACCGGCGCGCAGCAGGCCAAGCCCGGACTCTTCCAGGCGGCGCACCGCGGCACGCTCTTCCTCGACGAGATCGCCGAGCTGCCGGAGGCGCTACAACCGAAGCTCCTGAAGGCGATCGAGGAGCGCGAAGTGCGCCGGCTCGGCAGCATCCGCAGCGAGCCGATAGATGTCTCGATCATCGCGGCGACGAGCGTGGCGCTGCCGGCGGCGGGGCGACGCTTCAGCGACGCGCTTTACCACCGACTCTCGGTGCTCACCTTCCGCCTGCCCCCGCTCCGAGAACGAGGCCGCGACATCGTCCGGCTCGCGGAGGCGTTTCTCGCCAAGACCTGCGCGGACTATCGTCTGCCGCCGAAGGGCCTCGTCCCGGACGCGCAGGCCGCGCTCATGACCTATGCGTGGCCCGGCAACGTGCGTGAGCTGGGCAATGTGATCGAGCGCGCCGCGCTGCTCACCGACGGGCCGGCGATCGGATCGACACAGCTCGGGCTGCCTCCGGAGCTGGCGCGTGGGGGCGCAGGCGTGGCTGCCGCTGACGCCGTCGACCGCGCCCGGCTGCTCGACGCCCTCGATCGCACGGACTGGAACGTCACCCACGCGGCCGAGCACCTCGGTCTCTCGCGCAACATCGTTCGCTACCGAATCGAGAAGTACGATCTGCGCGCCGGCGCCGGCCCCCGAC
>JBOGJB010000497.1:0-5040 GCA_050745085.1 Vicinamibacterales bacterium | reverse complement strand
GTCCGAAGCCAGCCGGCCGCCGACGCACGGCGCCGCCAAGTGCGGCGCGGCCGACGGCGGTCCGCCCGGATGGCCGCCATCCATCGCTCGTGAAACAACCGGCCGTTGGCGAGCACCTGCCGCTTGTAAGCCTCCGAGGGCGTTTTGAGCGTGGTGCTGCCGAGATGCCGGTACGCGCCGAGCCGTTCGTAGCCGTGCGTCGCGATCGCCCAGCCCGCCTGGCGGATCCGGAAGCAGAGGTCCGCTTCGTCCCACTCGCTCGGCCGGAACGCGGAATCGAGCGGTCCGACGCGCGCGATCGCCCCGAGGCGGACCATCCAGGGCCGGAGGACGGCGTCGACCTCCTGCAGCCGCGCCCAGTTGAGCGGCGCCGCGCCGATCGTGCTCTCCAGGCGCCGCCAGTCGGTGAGATCTTCCCAGCGCTCGATCGGCGTCTCGAGCGGGTGGCAGAAAAGACCGCGGCTCAAACTGAGCAAGCCGAGCTCGGGAATCGCCCGGAAGGTCTGAGCCAGCTCGCGCAGGAACCACGCGCGCTCGACGAACATGTCGTCCTGCCAGACGAGCAGCAGGTCTCCGCGCGCCTCCCGAAACCCGCGGTTGGTCGCGGCGAGCTCGTGCACGTCGGGTTCGTGGAACCACCGTAGGTGCGCCCGGCCCCACGGCGTTGCGGCGGTCGCGCTGAGCAGGTCCGCCGTGCGATCCCTGCACCCGTCTTCGATGACAATCACCTCGTTCGCCACGCCGCCCGACAGGCGCTGCCAGCGCGCGAGGCATTCCTCCAGCACGCCGGCGTTGTTGTGGGTCGGGATGATGATCGAGATCAGTTCTGAGTCCTCAGTGCTCAGTCCTCAGTGCTCGGCCGGTGCAAGCCAGATGGTCGAGAGCAAGCGCTTGAAGCGCGGGGGGACCGGCAAACCGGCGTAGAGCGAGCGCGTCAACCAGAGGTACGCGAGGAGCAGCGGCCCCAACGCCGCAAGCGCCATCCACAGCGTCACGTTCGCGGCGCCGATCGCCGCCGCCACGACGAGCGTCGGCGCGGCGCGCCAGAACCAGGCCCCGATGTCGGCGACGAGCCGCCTCGGCGCCACGTCTGCGGCGCGACCGAGCGTTCGCAGACCGATCGGCAGCACCGTCACCGCGGCGCTGACGATGACGGCCGCCGCGAGCCCGGCGAGCCCGAGCCAGAGCGCGAGGGCGGCCGAGAGACCCAGGTGAACGCCCCCCTGTACCATGCCCGCCGCGCCGATCACCCGCCGCCGGCCGAGCGCCGAGCCGAGCGCGGCGAAGGCGTGCGCACACGAACTCACGATCAGACCGGCGCCGAGGAGCACGTTGAGGATCGCCCCCCCGTAGAACGATCCGCCGACCCACCAGCGCACGAACGACGGGTTGACCGCGAGCACGACGAGCGCCGCAGCGCCCGCGAGGATCAGGTACAACGTCACGAGCGCGTCGACGACTTCGCGCCGTCGCTCGCGGCGTCCTTCGCCGTGCACTTGCGAGAGCCCCACGAGGGCGCTGTCGGGCACGATCCAGCTCACTTGCAGCAGTAGCTGCGTGGTCTTCGCCGTGCAGGCGTAGATCGCGATCCACTCCGCACGGCCCGTGACGGCAAGGACGAGGCTGCTGCTCATGGCGGACAGCCGCCAGCCGAAGGCGCCGAGCCAGCCCCCCACCCCCTCGGTCACGAGACGCCGGATCTGCTCGAACGACGGCGCAGGCCATGCCCTGACGAGCGCGGGCTCGGTTCGCGCGACGTGCACGACGTTCATCACGGCGAGCACCACCATCGGCGCCGCCGCTCCGATCGATAGCGCGAGCAAACCCCAGCCGGCCGCGAGCAGGCCGACCGTCAGCGCGGCGGTCGCCACCGATCGCGCGACGGCGGTCCAGCCAACCCACGTGACGTCCTGGATTCCGATCAACACAGCGTTGAAGACGGCCAGCGGCGCGCTGGCGATTGTCGCCGCGACGAGGATCGCCAGCGGACCGCCGATGATCTCCCGGTCGGACGGCTGGAGGCCCACAAGCCCCGGCGCCACGAACCAGACAAGCGCGACGCCCGCAGCCGTCACCGCCGCGAGGGCGGCGCCGATCGCCACGCCGTTCGACATGAACGCGCGGATCTCGTTACGGTCGCGCCGCCCTTCCGCTTGGGCAATCGTCCAGGGCAGCACGGCGAAGACGCCGATGTCGGCAAGCGCGAGATACCCCAGGAGCTCCCCCGCCGCCAGCCACAGGCCGTACGCGCGGGGATCGACCTGCTCCAGCACGATCGGCATGACGACCAGGCCCAGAACGACCGCGGATGCGAACTGCAGGTAGCCGAATCCGGACGTCAGGATCGCCTTGCGTGTGCGGGTCATGCCTCCACCGGTTCCGCCGGATCTCGCCGTCCGGGTCGGCGGAACAGGATGTTGCCGTGTCCCGGCCCCCACCAGTCGAGGACGCTCGCGCGGTACCCTGCCGCCACCAACCTGCGGTGCGCGGGTCCTTCCCACTCGGTCTCGCAGACGATCCAGGCCGGCGGGCGCTTGGCGAGCATCTCGCGCATGCCATCGAGCACTCCCAGCTCCGCTTTCTCCACGTCGATCTTGACCCCGTGGATCTGGCCAGGATGCAAGCGCTCGGTCCACCGGTCAAGAGTGTCGACGGGTACCGTGACCGGCGCGGGCGTTCCGATGAAGGGCGCCGGAATCTCGGTCGGTGGAACGAGCGATGAGAACGCATCGTGCCCGGGATAAACGAAGAACGTCGCGCGGCCCTGGGCGGCGCCGATGGCGGCCGCGACCACCTGGACGCGTTCGGAGAAGTCGTTCTCCTCGGACAGTCTTTCCAGCGCCTCGCGCGCGTGTTTCATCGGCTCGAACGCGATGACACGCCCGTCTTCACCGACGACGCTTGCCGCGAGCTGCGTGTAGTAGCCGTGATGGGCGCCGACGTCCAGAAAGGTGTCGCCCGGGGACAGGGCGGAGGCGATGAAGCGGGTCGTCGCTGGCTCGTACATCCTGCCACCGAAGTACAGCCACTTCGTCGTGAAGTCCGCGACGTCGAGGCGGAGGCGGCCGTGAGGAAAACACAACGTCCGGCACGTCGAACGCCCCGCGCGCAGGTGCGACGCGACCACGCGATCGACGACGGATCGATAGAGCGAATCGACGGCCGTCACGCGCAGGCACGCCGGACCCAGCCAGGCCCAGACCGGCTCGAGCGACGGCACGCCGACGATGAGCGTCGCGATCGCTCCCGCGGCCGCGTCCCTGCCTCCGCGGAGGCCCGCTCGCAAGGTTGCATTCATCGCGTCCGGCGTCCGAAGGCGTGCAGGTTGAACGCGAGCGGCGACCGCGCGCCGCCGCTCGCGCGCGCAGCGTGAAACAGCACGCGCCGGAACGCGCCCGCCGCGTGCCCGCCGGGCATCTCCGGCGCGCCGACGCGCAGCTCAACGTCTCTGAACCCCGCCCGTTCCAGAGCCACCGTCAGCGATCGTGGGGAGAAGTGATTCACGTGGACCAGGTTGTCGGCGATTGACACGCGGGGCGCGCGGCCGAGCGCCGCGCGGATCCGCTCCTTGCGGAGCTGATTGGGACCGCTCGGCACCTTGACGGCGATCCACCCGTCGGGCGCGACGAGTCCCGCTACCAGAGCGAGGGCGGCGCGCGGGTCCGGAATGTGCTCGAGGACGTCGGTCAGCGTGACGGCGTCAAAGAGGCGCCCAGCCGCCGACAGCGCGCGCGCGTCCTGCTGATGGACGGCCGCGCCGGCGCGACGCGCGTACGCCGCCGTAGATGGATTCAGCTCGATCCCTTCGGCGCGCCACTGGCGACTCGACGCCATCCGAAGAAACCGGCCGACGTGCGCGCCGACGTCAAGGAGCGTGCGCCGGTCCGACGGCAGCCGCCGCTCCAGCTCGTCGAGCAGCTCGGCAAAGATGCACGCCTTGGCGTCCGACGCGAACTCGTTCGCGAGCCAGTCATCCGACCAGTGTTGGTCGTACATCCGCTCGAAGAACCGCGGCAGCGACGGGAGCCTCGCCGGCTGGCCGAACCCGCACGCGGCGCAGCGCACGATCCATATGCGGGCGCCCGTGTACGCCGCCAGCTCCGGGTCCTGCTGCGCGTACTCCGCGAGGTCGAACACGCACTCGTGAATCCGGTCGAGGCGGTCGCCGCCGCAAATCCAGCAGGCGCCCACCGGCGTGAACCACGTTTCCGCTCCCGCCGGCATACTGGCGACCGTCGTCACGCGGCCTGCCGGGCCAGGGCAACGATGTCGCGCGCCATGTCGTCCCAGGACCGCGCGCCGAGGGATGTCGCGAACGGCAGGACCCGCGCGCGCCACTTTTCGAGATCGCGCCGCCACGCGCGCAGCAGATCGGCGAGCGCGCCCGCATCCTCCGGATCGTGAATGAGGAGCGGGGCCAGCTCCGCCGGGTAGCGCTCGGCGACGCCGGCCGCCGCCGACACGAGCGCCGGCACGCCGGCCGACAGGGCCTCCTGCACACCGAGTCCGTAGGCTTCGTATCGCGCCGGATGCACGAGCACGTCGGCCGCCGGCACCAGCGCGGGCACGTCCTCCCGGAACCCGAGGAAGCGGATGCGCCCGTCGAGCCCCGCCTCGCACGCCTGCACCCGCCACGCCGGAAGGCCCCGTCCCGTGCCGGCGACAACGAGATCGGCGTCCCACGTCCGGTCGCGGCACAGCGCGATCCACGCCGCGAAGAGCGTATCGAAACCCTTGCGGCGATCGCCGAGCGCGCCGACGAAGAGCGCGGTGGGACGATGGCTGGTCAGCCCGAGCGCCGCCTTTGCGCTCGCGCGAGCGTCATCGCCGGCGGGACGGAAACGCGCGTCCACACCGTAGTACACGACGTGCGCGCGCAGCGGATCGACCCCCACGCGCTCGATGACGTCGTCGCGCGTGCGGCGGCTATTGCAGATGACCACGCGCGCCGCGCCGAGCGCCCGGCGCTCGTCCGCTTTGTCGCGCGCCCCGCCGTACGCCGCGTGGACGTAGTGCACCCAGTTGACGTCAGGCCACGCG
>JBOGJB010000496.1:0-3500 GCA_050745085.1 Vicinamibacterales bacterium | reverse complement strand
CCTTAGTTCCTTGGTCGGATCCAAGGACCAAGGACCAAGGACCAAGGACCAAGGACCAAGGACCAAGGACCAAGGACCAAGGACTACGGCCCCATCAGATTGGCGGCCCTCTGACCCGTCGACGGCCAAGCGCCCTCGACGATCAGTTGACCGCAGGCCGCGCGGATGTCCCGCCCGCGGCTCTTGCGGACCGACACCGTCAGGCCGCGCCCCGCGAGATCCCTGGCGAAGGCGTTCACCCGCTCGTCCGACGGCCGCTCGAACGGGATGCCCGCCGCCTCGTTCAGCGGAATAAGGTTCACCTTGCCCCTGACACCCTGCAGCAGCGTGACGAGCCGCCGCGCGTCCTCCGGCGTGTCGTTGACGCCGGCGAGTAACACGTATTCGAACGTGATCCGCCGGCGGCGCTTCAGCGGAAACGCGCGGCAGACGTCGACGAGATCCTTGAGACCGTACTTCCGGTTGACCGGCACCAGCGCGTCCCGCTGATCCTCGGTCGTCGAGTGCAGCGAGATCGCCAGGTTCGGCATGAGCGACTCGCGTCCGAGCCGCTCGAGCGCGGGGAGCACGCCGACCGTCGAGAGCGTGATACGACGCTCGGGCAGCGCGAGCCCGTGCTCGTCGTGCAGAATCCTGAGCGCCTTCATCGTCGCATCGTAGTTGTGCAGCGGCTCGCCCATGCCCATCAGGACAATGTTGAAGGGCTTGCCGAGGAGGTCGGTCTCACCCAGGAGCACGCGCACCTGGCCCGCGATCTCGCCGGCCGTGAGGTTGCGCGTCAGGCCCATCTTGCCGGTGAGGCAGAACGCGCACTTCATCGCGCAGCCGACCTGTGTCGAGATACAGAATGTGTCGGCGGGCGTGTCGGGGATGTAGACCGACTCGATCAACCGGTCATCAGCAAGCTTCAGCAGGAACTTCGTCGTCCCGTCGCGCGAGACGTCCTTGCGCGCGACGTCTGAGGTCGAGAGGATCGCGGAGCGCGCCAGCTCGTCGCGCAGCGGCTTCGGCAGGTCCGACATGCGTGCGAAGTCCCAGATGCCGCGGCGGTACAGCCACCCGAAGATCTGCCGGGCGTGGTAGGCCGGGTACCCTCGCGCCGCCAGCATTGCTTCGAGGTCCGCGCGCTCGAGCTCGACGAGATCGATCGACCCCCGGCCTCCGACCTCCACTCCCTGGCCTCCAGCGACTGCCATGATCGAGTTCATTGTACGGCGCCATTTGAACTCGACGGGGACGCGTGGTATCATGCTGCTTTCCCGGCTGCTCGTTAAGCCCTTCTACTCCAATAGGTTGCGCGGCGCTCATCCGTAACGATGGTCACACGCGAAGTTCTGGACGGCGGCCTTCGTCTCGTCACCGAGTCAATGCCGCATGTCCGGTCGGTGACGATCGGCGTGTGGCTGATCCGGGGCTCCCGCCACGAGAGCGACCCTCAGGCCGGCATCGCCCACTTCGTCGAGCACATGCTTTTCAAGGGGACCGAGAGCCGGAGCGCTGAAGACATCGCGCAGGAAATCGATTCCATCGGCGGGCAGCTCGACGCGTTCACCGCCAAGGAATATGCCAGCTACTACATCAAGGTCCTCGACGATCACCTGCCGATCGCGGTCGATCTGCTCGCCGACATCGTCCGGCGGCCGAAGTTCGTGGCGGAGGAGATCGAGCGGGAGAAGAAGGTCATCCTCGAAGAAATCAAGATGGTCGAAGACACGCCCGACGATCTCGTGCACGAGGTGTTCTCGCAGCACTTCTGGGAAGGGCACCCGCTCGGACGGCCGATTCTCGGCAGCCCCGAGACCGTCGAGTCGTTCACGTCCGACACGTTGCGGCGGTATTTCGGCGGGGCCTACGTTGCGCCGAATCTCATCGTCGCGGCGGCCGGGAACGTTCAGCACGCGCGCGTCCGCGATCTGATTGCCGCCGCCTTCCGCGACGTGCCGCACCAGGGTGATCCCGTCGTCGATCGGCCGCCGCGCGTGGCTCCACAGCTTGTCATCCGCACGAAGGAGCTCGAGCAGAGCCACATCTGCATGGGGACGACGGGCTACCCGCAGAAGCACGACGACCGGTACGTCAGCTACATCCTGAACACGCTGCTCGGCGGCTCCATGAGCTCGCGGCTCTTTCAGAATGTCCGGGAGAAGCGCGGCCTGGCGTACGCGGTCTTCAGCGGGCTCAGCTCGTATCGCGACGCGGGATCGCTGACCGTCTATGCCGGCTGCGCGAACGGGGCGGTCGGCGAGGTCACCGATCTAGTTGTGGAGGAGCTGCGCGGATTGAAGCGCACCCAGGTCGCGGAGGCCGAGCTGCGGCGCTCGAAGGACCACCTGAAGGGCAGCCTGATGCTCTCGCTCGAAAACACGGCGAGCCGGATGTCGCACCTGGCGCGGCAGGAGATCTACTTCGACCGTCACTTCGGGCTCGACGAGACGCTTGCGGGTGTCGAGCGCGTGACGGCTGATGACATCCAGCGCGTCGCGCGGGACCTGTTCTCGAACGGCGCGCTCGGCGCGACCGTGCTCGGCCCGCAGAACGGACAGCAACTGACGCGGGAACGGCTCGACCTGGGATGATTCCTCGCTACACGAACCCCGAGATGGGCGCCATCTGGAGCGACGCCCGCCGCTACGAGACCTGGCTTGCCGTCGAGATTGCCGCCGCGGAGGCGGCGGCCGAAGCCGGCATCGTGCCGGCCGACGCCGCGCGGGACATCCGCGATCGCGCCAATTCGATCGACATCGCGCAGCTCATCCCAAGAGTCGATGAGATCGAACGGACGACGCTGCATGACGTAATCGCGTTCACGACGGCGGTCGCGGAACTCCTTGGCCCGTCGGCCCGCTGGCTTCACTTCGGCCTGACCTCGTCCGACGTCCTGGACACGGCGCTCGCGCTGCAAATGCGTGCGGCGTGCGACGTCATCCTGAGGTTGCTCGACAGTCTGGCTTCCGCGATCCGCACCCGCGCGGAGGAGCACCGGCGGACGCCGATGATCGGCCGGACGCACGGGGTTCATGCGGAACCGATGACATTCGGCCTGAAGCTGGCGCTCTGGTACGCCGAGGTCCAGCGGGGCCTCGACCGCGTGCGCCGCGCCCGCGAGGTGACGAGCGTCGGCAAGATCTCAGGTGCGGTCGGGACCTTCGCGCATCTCGATCCGTCCGTCGAGGCACGCGTGTGCGCGCGGCTCGGCCTCGAGCCGGCGCCAGTGTCGTCGCAGGTCGTCCAGCGCGACCGCCACGCGGAGCTGCTGGCCGCGCTCGCGATCGTGGCCGCGTCGCTTGAGAAGTTCGCCCTCGAGATCCGCGGCTTGCAGCAGACCGAGATCGGCGAGGTCGAAGAGCCGTTCGGCAAGGGCCAGAAGGGTTCCTCGGCGATGCCGCACAAACGCAATCCGGTCGGCTGCGAGCAGATCACCGGGCTGGCGCGGCTCCTTCGCGCCAATGCGATGGCGGCGTTCGAGAACGTCGCGCTGTGGCTCGAGCGCGACATCTCGC
>JBOGJB010000495.1:0-14184 GCA_050745085.1 Vicinamibacterales bacterium | reverse complement strand
GGACAGAAGGTGGAGACCGATCTCGAGCGCGACTACGTGAACGATCTGTTCACCAGGGAAGCGACGGAGTTCATTGCACGCCACGACCAGCGTCCCTTCTTCGTCTACATGAACTACACGGTGCCGCACGCGGAGCTGCGCGTCCCGGACGACTCGCTCGCGCCACTGAGGGGGCGGTTCCCGGAGAAGGGCTTCGCGAACGAGAAGGCGGACGCCCGTCCGACCGGGCCCGACGACGTCTCGCTCGGATATCGATCGCAGCCCGCCCCCAGGGCGGCATTCGCGGCGATGGTGACGCGCATGGATCGTGACATTGGCCGTCTGGCCGACCTTCTGCGTGCGCGGGGGATGGAGGATCGCACCCTGGTCTTGTTTATCAGCGACAACGGTCCGCACCAGGAAGGCGGAGCGGACCCGGCGTTCTTCAAGAGTTCCGGGGGACTGCGAGGGATCAAGCGCGATCTTTACGAGGGCGGGATCCGCGTCCCCATGATTGCGCGCTGGACCGGGACGATCCCGGCGGGACGGGTAAGCGGCCACGTGTGGGCGCACTGGGACATGTTTCCGACGCTGGCCGAGCTCGCGGGCGCGCGGATTCCGTCCGGCCTCGACGGCATGTCGATGGCGCGCGCCCTCCGGGGCGAGCCGCAGCCCGGACACGAGTTCCTCTACTGGGAGTTCCATGAGCGCGGGTTTCAGCAGGCGGCGCGCATGGGCCCGTGGAAGGCCGCACGGCTCCGTAAAGACGGTCCGCTGGAGCTGTACAATCTCGACGCCGACCCTGGCGAGCGGTGCGACCTCGCCCCCGAGCGGCCGGAGGTCGTCGCGACAATCGAGAAGTACTTGCGCACCGCAAGGACCGATAGCAGCCTCTGGCCCGTGAAATGATGAACGGGTTCAGTTGAGGGTCAGCGTGCAGGTACGACCCGTCAAGCCACGTGATGCGGCGGACTGGGAGCGAATGCGCCAGATACTCTGGCCTTCCGACCCCGGCGAGCATGCCCGGGAGATCGCGTCCTTCTTTCGCGGCGACCGGCGCAATCCCGCCGAGGTCCTGCTGGCGGTCGACCAGTCAGGCCGGGTACTTGGCTTCGCGGAAGTCTCAATCCGGCCCTACTCGGAAGGATGCTACTCGGGCCGCGTCGCCTACCTTGAAGGCTGGTTCGTGGACGTAGCTTGCCGCCGTCAGGGTGTTGGCGCCGCTCTCGTGAGGGCGGTGGAGGATTGGGGACGTGCGCAGGGCTGCACGGAGCTCGGGTCGGATGCCGAGATCGATAATCTGGACAGTGCCGCCGCTCACCGCTCTCTGGGCTTCACCGAGGTCGAGCGGATTGTCTGTTTCAGGAAGGCTCTATGAAGACGCGTGGTCTCGCTGGTCTTATCCTCGCGTCGCTGTGTCTACCAGCGTGCGGCAGCCCACACATCCGTATCGCAAATCGAAGCAGCGTCGCGCTCGAGAATGTTCGCGTTCGCTACTCACCGAGTATCGCGAGATCGAGCGCGCCTACAGCGTTGCGTACATCGAGGTGACTGTAGGTAGGAGGGCAGCCCGCGATACTCCAACCAATTGATCACGTCGGCGACAGACTGCTGGGACGCGGTCGATATACCTACGCGCTCACAGTCAACGCGAACGCTCAATCGCCGCACGAGCGGCTCCGGTTTGAGTTCATAAAGGACTAGCCGACCCGAAGGACAATCAGACCGCATGCAATACATCTACACAATGAAAGGGCTCGGGAAGATTCATCCTCCCGACAAAGTCGTCTTACGTGACATCTGGCTGTCGTTTCTGCCCGGCGCGAAGATCGGCGTGCTCGGATTGAACGGCGCCGGTAAAAGCACGCTCCTGCGCATCATGGCGGGAGAGGACAAGGACTTCGGCGGCGAGGCGTTTCCCGCGGACGGGATCTCGGTCGGCTTCCTCCAGCAGGAGCCGCGTCTCGATTCAAAAAAGACCGTCCTCGGCAACGTCGAGGATGGCGTCGCCGCGGTCCGTGGTCTCCTGACGCGCTTCGACGAGGTCAACGCCAAGTTCGGCGAGGAGATGTCCGCGGAGGACATGGACAAGCTGCTCGCCGAGCAGGCGCGACTGCAGGACCGGATCGACGCGGCGAACGCGTGGGATCTCGACTCGCGGCTCGCGCTGGCCATGGACGCCCTGCGGCTGCCGCCGGCCGACGCCGACGTGACGACGCTCTCGGGCGGCGAACGGCGCCGCGTCGCGCTCTGCCGCCTGCTGCTGCAGTCCCCGGACCTGCTGCTCCTCGACGAGCCGACGAACCACCTGGACGCCGAGTCGGTCGCCTGGCTCGAGCGCTTCCTCAAGGACTACCCGGGCACCGTCGTCGCGGTCACGCACGATCGCTACTTCCTCGACAACGTCGCCGGCTGGATCCTCGAGCTGGACCGCGGCCATGGCATCCCGTGGGAGGGGAACTACTCCTCCTGGCTCGATCAAAAGCAGCAGCGGCTGGCCGTCGAAGAGAAACAGGAGACTCGGCGGCAGCGGACGCTCGAGCGGGAGCTGGAGTGGATCCGCATGTCCCCCCGCGCGCGCCAGGCGAAGGGCAAGGCGCGCCTCAACAAGTACGAGCAGCTCCTGGCCGAGGACACGCAGCAGAAGCTCGAGTCGGTCGAAATCTACATCCCGCCAGGGCCGCGGCTCGGCGACATCGTCGTCGAGGCGCGCGGCGTGCGGAAGGCGTACGGCGACCTGCTGCTTATGGACGACGTGAGCTTCACGCTGCCGCGCGGCGGCATCGTCGGCGTCATCGGCCCGAACGGCGCCGGCAAGACGACCCTCGTCCGCATGATCACGGGGCCAGAGAGACCGGACGCAGGCACGCTCCGGGTCGGCGACACCGTGCAGATTGGCTACGTCGATCAATCGCGCGACACGCTCGACCCCAACAAGTCGGTCTGGGAAGAGATCGGCGGCGGCGAGGACGAGCTGACGCTCGGCAAGCGGACCGTGCCGTCACGCGCCTACGCCTCCTGGTTCAATTTCAAGGGGCGCGATCAGCAGCGCAAGGTCGGCGCGCTCTCCGGCGGCGAGCGCAACCGGCTGCACCTCGCGAAGGTCCTGCGAAAAGGCTCGAACCTGCTCCTGCTCGACGAGCCGACGAACGACCTGGACGTCGATACGCTGCGCGCGCTCGAGGACGCCCTGGTCGAGTTCGCCGGCTGCGTCGTCGTCATCAGCCACGACCGCTGGTTCCTCGACCGCATCGCGACGCACATGCTGGCGTTCGAAGGGGACAGCCGCGTCGTGTGGTTCGAGGGGAACTATCAGGACTACGAAGCCGATCGGAAGCGTCGGCTTGGAGCCGAAGCCGATCAGCCTCACCGCATCAAGTACAGGAAACTCACCCGTTAATGCCGAATGCCCAATGCCGAATGCCCAAAGGGACTGCACTCGTCAACCGTCGCCGACTGTTGCGAGCGCAGACCTTTTGGGCATTCGGCATTGGGCATCTGGCATTGACGCTGGCGTGTGGAGGCGGCAGCGGCGTTCAGTATCTGTCGATCGCGACGGGTGACACGGGCGGCGTGTACTACGCCTACGGCGGCGGACTTGCGAAGGTCGTCAGCGAGCACGTGCCTGGCGTGCGTGCGACGGCGGAGTCGACGGCGGCGTCGGTCGACAACCTCAAGCTGATTCGCGACGGCAAGGCGGACGTCGCGTTCGCGCTCGCGGACACCGCGGCCGACGCGGCCAAGGCGCAAGGGCCGTTCGCCGGAGCACCGCCCGTTCCGGCGCGCGCGCTGGCAGTCCTGTATTTCAACTATCTCCACCTGGTGACGCTCGACCCGGCGATCAAGTCGCTCGCCGACCTGCGAAACTGCGTCGTCGCGACCGGCCTGGCGGGGAGCGGCACGGAGATCACCGCGCGGCGTGTCCTCATGGCCACGGGGCTCGATCCAGATCGCGATCTCACGCGTCGCGCGCTCGGGCCGACGCAAGGCGCGGACGCGCTGAAGGACGGTAAGCTCGATGCGCTCTTCTGGAGCGGCGGGTTGCCGACGCCGGCGTTCGTCGACCTCGCGCACTCGCCGAACGTGCGAATGCGGCTCGTCCCGACCGCCGCCGCGCTCGAAGCGCTGCGCCGCGCCTACGGCGATCTCTACACCCGGCTCGAGATCCCATTCGGCACGTACCGCGGCGTGGAGGCCGCGGTGCCGGTCGTCGGCGTCGCCAACCTGCTCGTCGTCCGCAGCGACATGTCCGACGACCTCGCCTACCAGCTCACGCGTGTGATGTTCGAGCGCCAGGCAGACCTCGCCGCCATCCATCACGAGGCGAAGAAGCTGTCCCTCGCGACCGCGGTGAGGGGGTCGCCGCTCGAGTTTCATCAGGGCGCGATCCGGTACTATCGCGAACGGAGTGTCTGGCCGTGACCCAGTGCAATCTCACGTTTACGGCGAAGTCACGCCCGCGCGATACCGTTCGGGCGTGCAAGTCCGCGGCGCTACACGATGATCGAAACGCTGGTCATGGTATCCTGCGTCGCTTTGCTCATCTGGCTGGGTGCAAGCTGACCGTCCCGCGCCCCTCAGTCTGTTACACGGTCTGGACCAGGGGCAGAGGCACCTGCGGCCATGTCCACCGCACGCTGACGGGCGCGATCGACTGCCTGCGACGCCGTGGCCGCCATGCGGATGGGGAACGGCGCGCGCCCGAGCTCCGCGTGATCGCGAGCCGGCTGGAGCTCGCCGATTACGACGTTCAGCGCGGCCCGGGCGAGCCTATACGGGAGTGACATGACGCTGAACTGCGATCGGCCGATCTCCCGTTCACCCCGGTAAGGCGCCTCCGCCGCAGCGTCGATTGCGGGATAGCTGTTCACGACCTCCCGAAACCGCCGCCCGGCCCCGGCGACGGAGCTTCCGGTGCACCCTCAGGCAGGCGCGATAGCAATCACTCTGGCTGGGCTGCCGCTCCCGTCCACCAGTTTCAGCGGCGCCGCGATGACGACCGCCCCGGTCGGCGGCAGTCGATCCAGATTGCACAGGCTCGCCAGGCCGAACTTTCCGGCGCCGTGCATAATGGCGTGGTTCGGGAACGGCGGATCGAAGCGCCCGGCCTGACCCGCGTCGGTGCCGATCGTCTCGACGCCGACGCCCAGCACGTCGCGATCGATCGCGAGCATCTGCGACGCGCTCTTCTCGAAGCCGGGGCTGCGCGGACCGTCCGGCCCGACATTCAGGAAGCTCGAGGCGTCGCGCCGATGGCTCCAGCCACTCCGCAGAAGAGCCCACGCGCCGCGCGGAATGCGTCCGTGCTCGCGTTCCCACGCCTCGATCCGCGCAGGTGTCAGCAGAAAGTCCGGATTCGCCTCCACCTCGCGCGTGACGTCGATGACGCAGGCCGGACCGACGAGCCGCCGCGCCGGGATCGTGTCGCACGCGCTCTCGGGCAGGTCCTTTCCCGTAATCCAGTGGATTGGCGCGTCGAAGTGGGTGCCGGTGTGCTCGCCGAGCCGGATGGTGTTCCAGTACCACGCCGGCCCGTCATCGTCGTAGCGCGAGATGACCTCGACGCTCAGTCCCGGGGACGCCGCGAACATCGGCGGGAGGCCGATGACCGGCGTGTCCGGCCCGAGCGGCTGCGTGAGGTCGATGACGACCAGCCTCCCGGAGTTGAGCTGGTCGACGAGGTCGAGAAGGATGTTCGTGATCATTGTTGTGCAGCGGTTGGGCGTCGGTTACTGGGTTGCGATGGCTGCACGCCCCTTGCGCAGGACGTACTTCTGAATCTTGCCCGTGGCTGTCTTCGGCAGCTCCGTCACGAAGGTCACCGTCTTCGGCGCCTTGAAATGCGCGAGCCGCTCCCGCGCGAAGTCTCGCAACTCGGCGTCGGTGGCTACGCAGTTCGGCTTCAGCACGACGAAGGCGTGCGGCGCCTCTCCCCACTTCGCGTCCGGAAGGCCGATAATCGCCGCCTCCTGCACGCTCGGGTGCCGGAGGAGCACGCCCTCGACCTCGACCGAGGAGATGTTCTCGCCGCCGCTGATGATGACGTCTTTCAGCCGATCCCGGATCTCGACGTAGCCGTCGGGATGCACGACCGCCGCGTCGCCGGTGTGGAACCAGCCGTCGCCCATGCAGCTGGCCGTGGCTTCGGGATCGTTGAAGTACCCCTCCATCACCACATTCCCTCGCACGGTGATCTCGCCGACGGATACTCCGTCGTGCGGCACTTCGGAGCCGTTCGCGTCCACCACGCGCAGCTCTCCGGATGTGATCAGCTCCACGCCCTGCCGGGCTTTGATCGCGGCTCGCTCGCTCGGCGGGAGCGCCGCGTGCTCCGGGCGGGGCTCGCACACGGTGATGAACGGCGCGGTCTCGGTCAAACCGTACACCTGCGTCACCGTCCAGCCCAGCTCCCCTTCGAGCCGCTCGATGGTGGCGGCCGCCGGCGGTGCGCCGGCCGTGACGACCCGAATGCCTCGTCTGGCGTGCCGTCGAATCGTTTCCGGAGCGTTCGCCAGGCTGATGAGGACCGTGGGCGCGGCGCAGAGCATCGAGATCGATTCGCCCTCCATCAGTTCGTAGACCGCCGAAGGCTCGACCTTCCGAACACAGACGTGGGTCGCGCCGACGGCGGTGACGGTCCACACGAACGTCCAGCCGTTGGCGTGGAACATCGGCAGCGTCCACAGATACCGATCGGCCGCCGTCATCGGAAGGTGCATCAGCGTGCCGACCACGTTCATGTAGGCGTTGCGATGCGTAATCATCACGCCCTTCGGCCGCATGGTCGTGCCGCTCGTGTAGTTGATCGTCAGCAGATCCCGCTCGTTGATCCTCGGGCGTGCGAAATCGGGCGGCGACTCCGCGAGCGTCGTCTCGTAGTCCAGCCAGCCGTCGTGTCTGCCTTCGAGCGCGACGAAGTGCTCGACGCCGGGCACGCGCGCGCGGATGCCCTGGACGGCCTCGAGGTAGTCGCTGTGTGCGCAGAGCACGCGCGCCCCGCTGTGCTCGAGCAGATACACGAAGTCGTCCGGCGTCAGACGGTAGTTGATCGGCACGAGCACGGCGCCGATCTGAGGCACGGCGTAAAAGGACTCGAGCTGCGCCCGGGTGTTTGGTGCGATGTACGCCACGCGGTCCCCCGGCGTGACGCCCAGCGCCTGCAGCGCCGCGGACCAGCGGTCCGTCCGCTCGAAGAACCGGGCGTAGGTCGCACGCTCATCCTGATCGATCACGGCCTCGCGATCCGCGTACAGACGGCGCGCGCGCCGGGCGAACTCGAGCGGAGTCAGCGGAGTCTGCATCCTACGTACTCGTAGCGGGGCCCTCCAAGGGCTGCCTTTCCCGTAAGTGCCGCGCGAACTGAAATCGATTCTCGAGTAGCCCCAGGTCCGTCACGAACCCGCTCGGTCCCACCGCTTCCACCTTCGCGACGATCGTCGCCAGCTCGCGTGCGGCGAGCGCATCGTCAATCGCACGTCGAAGATCGTCAGCGGAGCGCACGGTCGATGTCCGCGGGACACCCGCGGCGGCGGCGATCGCGGCCAGGTCGCTCCCGGTGGACGTCGCCGTGGGGAAGCCGCCGACCGAGAGCAGGCTCTCGTTGTCGAACACGACGTGCAGCAGGTTCGCCGGCCGGTACCGCGCGAGCGTCGTCAGGCCTCCGAGGTTCATCAGCACGGAGCCGTCGCCGTCGAGCACGATCACCTGCAGCTCCGGCCGCGCCAGCGCGATGCCGAGACCGAGCGACGACGCGAGCCCCATCGCGTGCTGGAGGTAGAAAAAGTTCGGCCGGTGCCCGATCGCCTGCAGCTCCGCCGCGACCGCGCCCATGATCGTGACGACAATCGACGGCTCGAGGCGGGGGTAAATGGCCTTCAACGCGTCAGATCTCAACATCAACGTTTCTCAGGATCATCCTTGGTGACGTCACTCTTCCCACATCAGGTCGCGACAGAGCAGAAGCGCGACAGGTCGGCTCGCCGATTGCGCGAGCGTTTCCGCCTTGCGGATCCGCGCGGCGACGTGCGACGGATCCTCCAGCCGCCCGAATGGAATACGGAGCGACCTGAGCAGCTCCTCGGTGACGCCGCCCCCCTCGGTCTGCCATGGATCGCGCTCGCCGAACTCGCCGCGGTGGCTGATGAGCATCAGCAACGGGATGCGATAGAGCTGCGCGCACGAGACGATCCCGTTGATCGAGGCGAGGAAGCCGTGGTTCTGCATCAGCATCGCCGAGCGCGCCCCCGCGAGGTGCGCGCCGGCCGACACGCCGACGCCTTCTTCTTCCTTCGCGAGCCGGACGAGGGTCATCTCCAGGTCCTCGTCCGCCATGCGAATCAGGTGGACGAGCCACGTCTCGGGCAGCGCGGACATCAACCGGATGCCGCACGCCTTCAGGCCTTCGTAGATCACCGTGGAGTTCGCGACTGAGACAGGCACGACGGGCGGGACTCTAGGCCGGAGCTGACGCCAAGGTCAAGTGTAAGCCAGTGGTGAGCTGGTCACAGGCGCCTGGTCACCCGATCGGAGATCGATAGTCGAGCTCTCCAGCTCTAATCGGCACGGGTAGCCGGTTCTGCGGAGAGGGGAGAGGGCAGGTCGTGTGCGGGTTGAACGCGCACGGCGGGTTGTAGGCTCGGTTGAAATCGATCACGACCTTCCCGTCTGCCCCGGGCGCGTCGGCGTACACAAAGCGGGCGGCGCCGTACGTCTCCTTGCCGCTCGTCTGATCCCGAAAGACGAACCAGTACCGCCCGCGAGAGGACAACACAGGCTCCATCCTGATCTCGCGCCCGTGCAGCTTGAAGGCCACGAGCCCGGGACTCTTGAAATCCTCGAGGTCACCAAGGATGTTGAGAAGCTGGACCGGCTTCGGCGCGTCGTACGAGATGAAGCGCCCCTCGACGCGGTACGACTGATCGATCGGGAACCAGCGACAGCCGGTGAACTCGCGCCGGATCCGGCTGTTCTTGTCGCGCAGGCGGATCGCCTGACGCCGTCCACTCGAGTGTACGAACAGCGTGAGGTCGCCGATGACCACGCGGTCCGGCCCTCCCTCCGCGGAATCCGGCTTGAGTATCATTTCGCGGATCGGCTTGCCGTTGATCGTCGCGGGGCTTCCCTCCGGCAGCTTGACGGTCGTGACGCCCGCGCGATGCTCGAACACGCCTGCCTCGGCCGGACCCGACGGGAGGACGATGTCGTTCATCGGATCGGCGCCGAACGTGTTCGGTCCTTCGGGGAGGAAGAAGAGTCCGGCGACCGTCAGGAACCCGTCATCCGCCTTGAGCGCGGCTTCGCGCTCCAGGCGCCACTTCTCGATCGAGCCGTTGTAGTCGGCGTCCGTCGCGCTCTGCGCGTACGCGGTGGCCGCCAGCGCGGCGACGACCAGGACGGCAACCCTACAAATCGACATGCGTCTGTCTCAGCTTGTATCGCTGTATCTTACCAGTCGCGGTTTTCGGCAGCTCTACCGTGAATGCAATCCACCGCGGGCACTTGTAGACGGCGATCCGCGCCTTGACGAACTGCTTCAGCTCGGCGGCCAGCTCGGGCGAGCCGGTCCGCCCCGGCTTCAGGACGACGAAGGCGAGCGGCTTCACGAGCCCGGCGCCGTCCTCGCGTCCGACGACGCCGCATTCGAGGACGGCCTCGTGCGCGACGACCGCCGCCTCGACTTCGGCCGGCGAGACCCACTGGCCTCCGCTCTTGAGCATGTCGTCCGACCGGCCGTGGTACCAGAAGTAACCGTCGGCGTCGCGGCTGTACTTGTCGCCCGTGCGGATCCACTCGCCGGCGATCGTCTCCTTCGTCTTCTCGTGCTTGTTCCAGTACCCGGCGCAGATGGAATCGCCTTTCACGAGCAAGTCGCCGATCTCCCCGTCCGGGACGTCGCGGCCGTCGCCGTCGAGAATGCGCGCGTCGTAGCCGGGCACCAGCGTACCGCTCGATCCCGCACGCCCCTGTCCCGGCCGGTTGGCGATGAAGGTATGCAGCACTTCGGTCGAGCCGATGCCGTCGAGGATCTCCACGCCGAATCGCGCCTTCCATCGCTCGTAGATGGACGCCGGCAGCGGTTCGCCGGCGGAGCTGCACAGGCGCAAGCTGCTGAGATCGTACGTGCGTATTCCTCGCTCCGCGACCGCAAGCATGGCGGCGTACGCCGTCGGCACCGCGTAGAAGACTGTGGGGCGGTGCCGCTCGATGATCTCGAAGCACCGCTCGGGCTCCGGCTTCGCCGGATAGAGGATGGTGGAGGCCCCGACGCTGAACGGAAAGTACAGCGCGTTCCCGAGGCCGTACGCGAAGAACAGCTTCGCGACCGAGAACGTCCGGTCCTCCCCGGTGATGCCGAGAACGCCCTGTCCGAACGACTCAGCGCAGCAGAGCATGTCGTGCTGCAGGTGAATCGCACCCTTCGGAAAGCCGGTCGTGCCTGACGAGTAGAGCCAGAAGGCCTGATCGTCCCGGCTCATCTCGAGCGGGTCTAGATCGGGCGACGCGGCGCCGATCCAATCATCGAAGCGCCGATCCGGCGGATGCCCGGCGCCGACGACGATGACGTGTTTCAGGTCCTTGGGGCGATCGCGAGTCGCGTCGATAGCGCCGACGAGCGATGCATGGACGATGAGCACGCGCGCTCCGCTGTCGTTGAGCAGGTACTCGTAGTCGTGCGGCTTGAGGAGCGTGTTGACCGGCACCGCGACCGCGCCGATCTTGATGGCGCCGAAGAAGCTCGCGATGAACGGCGCGCCGTCGGGCAGGAGAAGCATGACGCGCTCCCCCCGCCGCACGCCCAGGTCGTGTAGCGCGTTTCCCGTACGGTTCACCAGCTCGAGCACCCGACCGTAGGTGAGCGTCTCTCCCGTCGAGGCGTCCGTGACCGCGATTTTCTCTCCGCGCCGGGCGCGGACGTTGTCGTCCACGAAAACGCTCGCGGCGTTCATGCGGTCGGGGATGTCGAGGCGGAGGGGCTCGGTCAAATCGCGGCGACTGTAGGAGAGAGTTCGGGTAGAGTCAAGATGCAGACGGGCGATGTGCAGGCGGGCGATGCCGGCGGGCCCGGGGCTACCTTACTTGCCGAACTCGGGGTGCTCGAACACGCGCCGTCCACCCACCATCGTCAGTAGGACCGTCAGCCGCTCGATCTGATCGGCCGGACAGGTCATGATGTCGCCCGACAGGATGACGAGGTCCGCGTGCTTGCCCGGCTCGATCGACCCTTTCACATCCTCCTCGAACGACAGCCACGCGTTGCCGATCGTGCTCGCGCGCAGCGCCTGCTCGCGGCTGATCGCCTGATCCGGCCCCATGACCGCGCCGCTGAGCGTCCGGCGGGTTACGAAATGCGCGATCACCGCGAGCGGCTGATACGGGACGACGGGAGAGTCGGTGCCGGCGCTCGTGGGCACCCCC
This sequence comes from Vicinamibacterales bacterium, assembly GCA_050745085.1. Classification (GTDB taxonomy): domain Bacteria; phylum Acidobacteriota; class Vicinamibacteria; order Vicinamibacterales; family 2-12-FULL-66-21; genus DATAEE01. Next base: position 2,790 of record JBOGJB010000495.1, on the reverse strand, counting down.
GCGTCAAGGAATGCGCGCATCGGGGTCGTCCGGCCTCCGCGCTCCGGGCCCCAGTATTTGGCGAGGACGGGACCGGCGAGGTACAGATGATTCTGCGCCGAGATGCCGAGGCCAAGCTTCCGCATCCGCGGAAAGTGTTCGGGTCGCGCGATGAACGCGTGCTCGATGCCCCAGCGCCGGCCTGCGATGGGCTTGTCAGCGTCGGCCGCTTCGTAGCCCGCGAGCACCTCGTCGACCGCCGCGTCGCCGACGGCGTGGGTCCACACGCGCCAGCCGAGGCGGTTCAGTCCGCGCACGATTGACGTGAATTCTGCCGCCGGCATCGTATTCAGCCCGCGATAGCGCCCGCCTTCTCCCCACGGCTCCGCGTACGGCTCGCGCATCCACCCGCCTTCGAACCCGCCGTCCACGCCGAGCTTGATCCCGCCCACACGCAGCCACGCATCTCCCTCGTCCGGCTTCACTCCCGAGCGCTCCAGTCCGGCGCGCATCTCGCCCGGACTCTGCCGCACGTCGGGGCGCAGCAGGAGCACGACGCGCATGTCGAGCCGGTCGCGCCGCTTGATCTCCTGGATCAGGCGGTACTGCTCGATCGATCCGCCCGGATGCCGGACGGTCGTCAGCCCCGCGGCGTGCAGCGTCCGATACTCGGCGACCTGGTCGGCGATCCGCTGCTCGAACGACCGGACCGGCGGCGCAGGCAGCTTCACCGGATCCTTCGCCCGATCCACCAGTTCGCCGTTCAACTCTCCGTCGTCGTACCGGCCGATGCGTCCGCCGTCGGGCTGCGGCGTGTCCTTCGTGATTCTCCAGCGGGCGAGCGCCGCACTGTTCAAGATGTACTCGTGACCGCCGCGGACCACGACCAAGGGATTATTCGGCGCCGCGATGTCGAGATCGCGCCGGAGCGGCAGTCGCTGCTCCTTGAGCTGACCTTCGTGCCAGTCGCTGTTGGTGACGATGAGCTCGCCAGGCTCCACTCGTCGCGCGCGTTCGGCGATCGCGTCGAGCAGTTCCTGCACCGTCCGCGCGGGAGAGAGATCGACGCCGGTCCCGCCGCCGGCCCCGTGCAGGTGGTTGTCGGCCAGGCCAGGGACGACGGTCCTGCCGCGGAGGTCGGCGTGCTTCGTGCCCGGTCCCGCGAGGCGGCGGACGTCGGCGTCCGATCCGACGCCGACGAAGCGGCCGTCGCGGATCGCGACCGCCTGCCCATAAGAGAACGCCGCGTCAACCGTGACGATCCTTCCGTTGAAGAGAATCAGATCGGGAGGCTGCTCGGCCGGGGCGCTCACCGCCAGCGCCGCGACGGAGGCCGTCAGGATGACGAGGGCGGAGCGCACCGGCGCATCCTATCACCGGCCAATGCGATGAACGCCGGACGTGCAGCATCGGGGCCGCGAGTTGATACACTCCAGCCATGCGTGAATCTCATTCGCTCGTCAGTGCTGCCGCGCTCCTCTTCGGGCTGCTGGTCCTCACTGAAACCTCGCACGACGCCGCGGTGCAGGATGGCAGCGCCGCCCTCATCGCGCGCATCGAGGCACGGCAGTCCCCCAACCGCCAGGGGCTCGACCCGTACACCATCCAGGAGCTGATGCAGAAGCTCAGGATTACCGGCGTCTCGGTTGCGGTCATCAAGGACTCCGAGATCCACTGGGCGAAGGGCTACGGCGTCGCCGACGTCGAGAGCGGCCGGCCGGTCGAGCGCGACACGATGTTTCAGGCCGCGTCGATCAGCAAGCCCGTGACCGCGATGGCGGTCCTGAAAGCGGTTCAGGACGGTCGGCTGTCGATCGACGTGGACGTCAACCAGATCCTGAAGTCGTGGAAGGTCCCGCAGAGCGAGCTGACCAGGACCAGGCCCGTGACGCTGCGGTCGCTCCTCAGCCACACGTCGGGAGCGGACGATGGGTTTGGGTTTCCGGGCTACGCGCCGTCGCAGCCGCGGCCGACGGTTCCGCAGATTCTGGTAGGGGAGAAGCCGTCGAATGTTGGAGCGGTCCTCTTCGCGCGCCCGCCGTTTGCGGGCTTCAAGTACTCAGGCGGCGGATTCACGATCGTGCAGCTCGCGGTGATGGACCACCTCGGCAAGCCGTTCGCCGAGATCATGCAGTCGAGCGTCCTCGATCCACTGGAGATGAAGGACAGCACCTACGAACAGCCGATGCCGGCGGCGCGCGAGGCAAAGGCGGCGCGCGCGCACAGCGGACAGGGCCGGGCGATGGACGCGAACTGGCACGTCTATCCGGAGCAGGCAGCCGCGGGACTCTGGACTACGCCGAGCGATTTGGCGCGGTTCGCGATCGAGGTTCAACGCGCGCTCGACGGGCCCAAAGGGCGCGTCCTCTCGCAGGCGCTCGCGCGCGAGATGATTACGCCCACAGGCGTCGGGGGGTTCGCCGTCGGCCTGGGCATTGAAAAGCGCGCCGAGGGCTGGTACTTCACCCACGGCGGCAGCAACTGGGGCTTCCGCTGCAGCCTCGTCGCCCACGTGCGCAAGGGCAATGGCGTCGTCGTCATGACCAACAGCGACAGCGGCGGCGCCATCCTCAGCGAGATTGAATCCAGGGTGGCGTCCGCCTACGGTTGGGATTCGCTCGACAAGCCCATCCCGCGATAGGCCACGCCCATGACGTCCAGGCCGGATCGGATGCTCAGCGGCCTTCTGCTCTGGACGACGCTCCTTACCGGCATTCTGTTCTGGCTGCCGCTGATCCGCGGACTGGTCGAGGGAGCCGCGTACCAATGGGCCCTGTTTGGGAGCATCGGCGGGCGCGGGACTGGAGGGGA